>CAJXHW010000031.1 GCA_913054565.1 uncultured Kordia sp.
CGATCCTCAGTTAGACAAATTTGTAACAAAAGAAGAGTTTTTAAAATTAGTGCAGCAAATGTTTTAATTATCTCACAATTAGTTTTTTAAACGCCCATTATATAGAATTAAATAATAGGCTTTTAAGTTTTTACGATTCACTAATAAATTTCTACCATTCACTAAACAAACAAATTTTTGTAGAAGAATTTAATTGATTTTTGTTTTCAAATGTAAAACTAACATCAATATGAAAACAAAATTATTTTTAATACTACTATTTATAAGTAGCATAACTTTTGGGCAAATACCTACTTCTGGGTTGCAAGCCATGTACTAGTTTACCAATGGAAGTATGGTAGATGATGCTAATGGTAATAATTTTACCCAAACAGGAACGGCATTAACAACAGTAAACGATAGGTTTAATACTGTTAATGATGCTATAGGTTTAAATGGAGATTATTTAACACGTTCAGATTTTAACTGGGGACCTGGAGCAGATCATAAAATGTCATTAAGTTTTTGGGTTAAAACTGATACAAATTCTTCGGATATAAAAACAATAATTAATGACAGAAATAGTAGCGATTACGGTTACTATATTTATTTAAGAGATGGTAAAATAGGTCTTTCCACTAAATACAGAGAAAGACACTACGGAAACGGTTCTTATACAGATAGAACACAAGGGCTTTTAGCGTCATCTGTAATTGCCGATAACAGTTGGCATCATGTAGTGGCAACAATTGAAGCATATACTACGTTTAATGGATCATTTGATTCAGCAACAATTCGGTTAAGAGTTTATATTGATGATGCTTTAGTTGGTAGTAATGATCAATATCATTCATATTGGTATTTTAACATCCCTATTAATGTTACAGGAAATGTTAAAATTGCTAGTAATGCAAACAATAATTTAGCCGCTATTAATCAATATCAAGATGAAATAGATGATATTTTATTTTACAATAGAATTATTACTACAGCAGAAATTACACAAATAGGAACTGTTAATAGCTTTTGTTTTCCGCTAACGCCATCAGAAATTACAATATCGAATAATACAGAAACTTCATTTGATGTTTCTTGGCCAAAAGATGGAGATTTTGAATTAGCTTACGTATTGAGTGGTCAGCCTATTTCCAGTGCTACAGTTATACCTGTAAACGGATATACTTCAGGAACATTGCAAAATATTACTGGGTTAACATCAAGTACATTTTACGATGTGTATTTAAGAGAAAAATGTTCTCCTACTATATGGTCAGCATGGTCATCACCTTTAACAACAAGAACAAGAGGAGTAATATATGTTAATGCAAATGCAACAGGTAATAATGATGGTTCTTCGTTTGTAAATGGATATACAGACTTACAAGATGCTTTAGCAATTTCAGAAATTGGTCAAGAAATATGGATGGCACAAGGGACATATCACCCAGATGCTTCTGATAAAACAGTTAGTTATGTAATTAACAAGGCCGATTTGAAAATTTACGGAGGGTTTAATGGTACAGAAACGCAATTATCTGATAGAGATCTAACAGCAAATTACGAAACTATTTTATCTGGAGATTTAAATAATGATGATACTGGAGTAGCTTTTTCAGGTACTAATAGAGGAGATAATACTGAAGCAATTATAAAAGATAACGCCGAGAACTTTTTATTAGACGGAATAACCATTTCTGACGGGCATACAACTACTTATGGAGCAGGATTGATTAAAAGTAACGCTGTAGATGTTATGACAGTTAAAAATTGTAAGTTTATCAACAATGTATCTACAGGTTCTTGTGCAGGTATTAATATCGGAGTAGGTACAACTTCAAAAAGTACCGTTCATATAGATAATTCCATTTTTAAAAATAACTTAGCACGTCATGGTACTGCTGTTTATATGGTTAATTCAGGGTGGAGAAGCTCTGTAGTAAACATAACCAATTCTTTATTTGATAATAATACAGCAAAAGACAATGGAGGGACAAAAGGATATGCAGGTAGTGCAGGATGGTTTAGAACAACATATGCGGCTACTAATAACTCTACAGTTGTAAACCTAACGAATAATACGTATGTGAATAACAAAGATGAAGGTACTGCTAATACATTAAATAACTTTAATAGAGCTACAGTTGGTATTACTAATACAGGTTCTAATACAACTACGGGATATGTTTCAAATTGTATTTTTTGGGGTAATACAACAGTTGGAGGTGTAACTGCAAAATCTATTGCAGAAATACATACTTCATTAGGCGATGTAAGTGTGTATAATTCTATTGGAGAAGATGGTTTTTCAAATTTAACTAATTTATTAAATGTTTCAAGTTCAGATCCATTATTTACAGATGCAGCTACTAATGACTTTACATTACAATCAGGTTCGCCAGCTGTAGATGCTGGAGATAATTCAAAATTACCAGCAAGTGCAATAACTGATTTAGTTGGTAATGTTAGGATATTTAATACAACGGTAGATATGGGGCCATACGAGTATGGGGCATCAACACCTGCAAATTATACCTTAACAACAAATGCTACAAATGGTTCGGTTTCAAATAACCCTAGTGGAAGTGTTTTTGTAGAACTAACAAGTGTAGAGTTAACGGCTATACCAGATTCAGGTTATCAATTTAGTCATTGGTCTGGTGATGCTACCGGTACAACAAATCCATTAACAATAACAATGGATTCTGATAAAAATATTACAGCCGAGTTTATTTTAGAACAGCATACATTAACAATTACAGCAGTTAATGGAACTGTAACAACTAACCCGAACCCTGTAGGAGGTACGTATGACCATGGAACCAGTGTTGTGCTAACAGCTACACCAGATCCAGGTTTTCAATTTGATAGTTGGTCAGGAGATATTACTGGTAATTCATTAACCGAAACAATAGTAATGGATGCCGATAAATCGGTTACAGCAAACTTTATTGAAGGACCTGTTTTTGTAGATTTAAATGCAACAGGAAATAATAATGGTACCTCTTGGGCAGATGCTTATACAAGTTTACAAACGGCTATTAGTAATACAGGAGTAGCAAAAGATATATGGGTTGCTAAAGGAACCTATGTGCCAGCAGGAAGTGGCAGAAATGCAACGTTTAGTGTTAATAAAAAGCAAAGAATATACGGAGGTTTTGCTGGATTTGAAAGTAGTTTAGCAGACAGAGATTATAATTTACTATATACAACAAATGCTACCATTCTTTCAGGAGATTTAAATGGAGATGATAATGGTAATATCATACAAACAGAAGCAACAAGGCAAGATAACGCCTATCACGTTGTAACTGCAAAAGGAAATTACGGAACAGGAGGTGAACTAAATGGTTTTATTATTACTGGGGGTAATTCTAATGGAGGTATAAGTAATAACTGTTCTACATCTTCTACAAGTCAATATGATAGAAGAGTAGGTGCAGCAATTTATGCAAATCCTGATGGAGCAAACTATAAAGTGTATTTGAAAGTTGTTAATTGTAAAATAGAAAAAAACACAGGAACGTATTATGCAGTTTTAGGTAGATTTAGCCCTTGTGGAGACCAAGGTACTCAATATCATGTTGATATAACAAACTGTGAGATTAATGATAATTATTCGGCAAGTTCAGCTAATATTGGTTATACTGGAAATCAGCAATACAATATTAGGGCTTATGGTAAAATAGTAAACTCGTTAATTACTAATAATAGTACTGGAGCTGCCGATAAATCATCTGCATTAATTATTCTTAGTGGTGGAGGATCAGGAAGTAACCCAGCTGCTTTGGTTAGCGTAATTAATACTACTATAAGCAAAAACAGTTCAGCTAATAATAGAGCAGTTACTATAAACCTAAGAAGTGCCAGTAGCTACCCAGTATATTTTTTCAATACAATTGTATATGATAACGGAGGTACTAGTTCATTTAATGTATTAGGTACTAATGGTACTTCAGCAGCTTTTTCAAATAATATTGTAGAAGGTGGTCAGTATAGTTCAGACCCATCAAATCCGATGTTCGTTGATGCGGTTAACAGTAATTTTACATTACAGCCAAGTTCGCCAGCAATAGATTCTGGTGATAACACAAGAATACCATCAGGTGTAACTATTGATTTAACAGGAGGAGTAAGAATTAATAATTCAACGGTTGATATAGGTGCATATGAATTCGGAAATATATTAGATGTTTCAGATTTTACAAACGAGGAGCTTTCTTTAAGTATTTATCCAAATCCGACAAGAAATGTATTAAATATTAGCACAGTTGAAAAACTAGAAAAAGTAGAAGTGTACAATTATATTGGTCAAAAAGTTTTGGAAAGTAGGCAAGGACCAATTAATGTTAGTAATTTTAATAGTGGTATGTACTTACTTAAGGTGTATACAGCTAAAGGTGGAATAGCTGTTAAACGTTTTATTAAACAGTAATATCTGTTGTTTTTTGGGGAAGAGAAGGAAGTCGTATATACGGCTTCCTTTTTTTAATAGTTATAGATGGTGAAAACTATTCCACAATAGGCACTAAGCCCCTAAAACCCATGTCAACCACTTGTTCCCCAGCTGAAGGTTCAAATTTGTCATCGGCGGTTATTTCAGTCCATTCAAAACTATTGTTGGTAGATAATGATAGGGTTAAAATGATATCTTCAGTTTCATTCCCTGTTACGGTAAAGCCGTTTTCAAATTCACCTGTTACAACACAGGATCCAGTAGGAACAGGAGAGGTAGAAGCAATAGGGTTGGGAACTGTTGTTCCAGTAGCTTGCCCAACAGATACAGTTCCTAAGGTTTCAAAAGCCCAATATCCTTGTGTTTTGTTACTGTTTACAGTTACTGTTTCTTGGTTTACGGTGTATGATGTAATATAGTTGTTAAAACCAACAAAACTTGCCAATGTACCCGAATAATCAACACCATTAGATAAAAAATTAATGTTGTAATTCTGATAAGTTAATGATACTCTAGCCCATTCATAAGTTCCTACAGCAACCTCACTTAAAGGGATACTCATAAAAACGTCATTTTCGGAAACGAGTTTAGCATTTTGAAAATCAACAGCATTACTTCCACCAGCAGTAGTTTCATCACCTTTATAAATAATATCACCATCACCTAGTGCTGTAAAAGCTGTTGGCGCCAACTCAATATAATGGGCGCTCATCATATTAAAATCAGGTGATTGCGCTGCGTTTCCAGCAGGTATGCCAACAGGGTTTCCTAAATTACCTAGACGTTCTTGGGTGGCGTCAAATTTAAATTTTACAATTAATTGAGGTTCTTGAGCGGTAGTATAATCGTTATTGTCGTCCGAGCACGATAATGTAAATATGCTCATCAGACTTATGAATAAATAAGATAATTTCATAATTTTTTGGTGTATATGTTTATTGTTCAGGCTGATATTACATAAAAACATTTTAAACAACAAAATTATTATCTGTTAAATAAAATTTAATGCTAAGTAATAGCAATATCTTTTTAAGATAGATTGCTTAAATTTGAGCTTCTAAAATAAAGTACATATGAAATACGCACCAATTAATAGTGAGTTATTTATCACTAACCGAAAGAACTTTGCAACACAAATGAAGCCAAGCAGTTTGGCTATTTTTAATTCAAATGATGTTTATCCTGTTAGTGCAGACAGTACTTTGCCCTTTGCGCAACATAGAGATATTTTTTATTTAAGTGGTGTTGATCAAGAAGAAAGTGTTTTAGTGATATTTCCTGACTGCCCAAAACCTGAGCATAGAGAGATTTTGTTTTTAAAAGAAACAAATGAGCATATTGCTGTATGGGAAGGTGAAAAACTAACCAAAGAAAAAGCGTTTGAAACATCAGGTGTTAAAACAGTATACTGGTTACAAGATTTAGAGAAAGTGTTATTTGAAATTATGACACAATGTGATACGGTATATATTAACACTAATGAACACTACCGTGCCAATGTAGAAACAGAAACTCGTGAAGCGCGTTTTACAAAATGGTTATTACAAAAGTATCCCGCGCATGCAGTTGCTAAATCGAATCCTATTTTACAACGTTTACGATCGGTTAAAAACGCTATTGAGTTAAATCTGTTACAACAAGCCTGTGATATAACTGAAAAAGGATTCCGTAGAATTTTAAATTTCGTGAAACCAGGGGTTTTTGAATATAATATTGAAGCCGAGTTTATGCACGAGTTTTTGAACAACCGTTCAAAAGGATTTGCTTACACGCCAATAGTTGCTTCGGGTAATAACGCTAACGTGTTGCATTACATAGAAAATAATCAAGAATGTAAAGCTGGCGATTTAATTTTATTAGATGTTGGTGCAGAATACGCTAATTATTCATCAGATATGAGTAGAACTATTCCTGTTTCAGGACGTTTTACTGACCGCCAAAAGGCAGTATATAATGCGGTTAACCGTGTTAAAAATGAAGCTACAGCCATGCTACGTCCAGGAACCATTTGGGCAGATTATCATGTTGAGGTTGGTAAATTGATGACGTCAGAATTGTTAGGCTTGGGCTTATTAGATAAGGCAGATGTGCAAAATGAAGACCCTAAGTGGCCGGCATATAAAAAATATTTTATGCATGGAACGTCACACCACATGGGGCTAGATACTCATGATTACGGAATTTTAACAGAGCCTATGCAAGCCAATATGGTGTTTACAGTTGAGCCAGGTATTTATATTCCTGAAGAAGGGTTTGGAATTCGTTTAGAAGATGATGTGGTAATTCAAGAAAAAGGAAATCCATTTAATTTAATGCGTAACATTCCTATTGAAGTTGACGAAATAGAAGATTTAATGAATTAAAAAATATTTTTCTATATTTGATAGAACTAATTAATTCATTAAAAACTAACTAATTTGAAACACATCTACACATTAATTCTGTGTATAAGTTGTTCGTTTATATACGCGCAAACTTGTACACCAGAACCAAAAGTATTACTTGCAGGAGATTCATGGGCACAATACATGTCTGATGACGGAACTCACAATATTATATTTGATAAATTTGGTCATGCTGACGTTGATTTATTAGGCCCGTCATTAGGTTCTAATCCAGGGCCAGGTTATACAGGAACTGAATATGCTATTAGTGGGTCAGAAGCTAGAGAATGGGCAGACATGGTAAACTATCCATGGATAAATAATGTTATTACAGAAATAGATAACAACCCAACCATTGAAACAGTTATTTTAAGCATAGGTGGTAATGATGTTTTAGCTGCTAAATCAGGTGGTGGTTGGTATAAAGACATGGATTTAGATGTTCCGGGTTCAGAAGCTGCTTTGTTCGCTACTATTCGTGATAATACCTTTGTTATTATTAATGAAATATTAACAGCACATCCAAACGTAGAAATTCTATTATCAAGCTATGATTACCCTAACTTTAATACAGGGTTTTTCTGCTTTGCATATGCTTGTCCAAAGAGAAATGATTTAAGTAGAGATGCAACAAACGATTTAATAACAGATACTGAATTAAATCAAATGATGATTACAGTAGAAGAAGAACGCATCTCTTGGTTAGGTTTAGAACCGAATTTGCATTTTGATAATGCCATTGGTTTAGCTCATTACTATTATGGGGATGGAACAAATGCTCCAGGAACATTACCGTTACCAGAACAAACCGCTCCTTTTTCTGCAAATTTTTATGGAGGAAATATCAACTTACCAAGTTTACGAGCTAATTTTAGAAATTCTGCCGACCCAATACACCTAAGTGCAAATGCCTACGAGTATAAAATCATACACCAAACATTAAACTATTTCATGCCAAAAATTAGAGAAGAAGTAGACACTACTATTTTTTCTACTGGAGGTACAGAAGATGGTTGGACAAACGGTTCAACTGTTGGTACTACTGAAGTTAGAATAGGTGACGATGGCACGAATAGCTATAAAGGAATTTTGAATTTTGATACAAGCTCACTACCAGATAATGCAACTGTAGATAAGTTGAGTTTGTACATGATAAGAAATAATGCAAACCAAAACAATCCATTCACATCTGGAGCTTTGGGAACTGCACAAATAGATGTAAAAAGTGGGGCCTTTGGAACTTTAGCAATTGAAAATTCTGACTATACAGCAGTAGCAGATGTTGTAGATGCAGGCTGCTTTCAAGGAACTGTCTCTGCAAATGATTACGCATTACGTATTGATTTAAATACCGCTGGTATGGCAGCTATTAATAAAACAGGAACAACTCAATTTAGAATTTCATTTCCAAATATTGATGCTAATGCTGATTATATAGATTTTAATACTGGAGATGCAGTAGTAGATTCAGACTTTACAACAGTTGGTTTAGCGGAGTATATGAATAATGCAAAACCATTTATTGATATTCATTACACACAACCATTAACCGTTGATGATTTTGATATTAGTAACGTTGTTTTATATCCTAACCCAGTAAAAGACAGTTTTCACATTAAAGGTTTAGAAAATACGCCTTATCAATTACAAATAGTAACAGCTCAAGGAAGGCTAGTAAAGACAGAAAAACATTACAATGCTAATCAACCTATTTCAACGGAAGGTTTGTCTGCGGGACTTTATTTTGTGATGTTAAAATCTAAAAACACCTCTAAAACAATCAAGTTTATAAAGGTTAATTAAGAGTAGTATTACTTTTTTTTAAATTAATTATAATAGACAAAAGCGGGTTAACTCCTGTTTTTGTCTTTTTTAATTTAAGGGCAATAAATATGATTCTTAGCCATTCTTTTTTGTTTTCTAATATAAGAAAGTATTTTTGCGCCAGTAGGAATAAATGTAGTTGAAATGACGTTAAATTATAAAGGGACATCAGTATATTACTCAGACGAAGGGAAAGGTACAACAATAGTTTTGTTGCATGGTTTTCTAGAAAACTCTACGATGTGGAATGCAATAAAACCAGAGCTCTTAAAAAGAAACAGAGTGGTTTGTATTGATTTATTAGGACATGGAGAAACGGAGTGTTTTGGGTATGTACATACAATGGATTTGATGGCTGAAGTGGTTTCTGAAGTGTTACAACATTTAAAAATCCGACGTTCTATTTTTGTAGGGCATTCCATGGGAGGTTATGTGGCATTGGCCTTTGCTGAACAATTTCCTGATAATGTTAAAGGTCTGTGTTTGCTAAATTCAACTTCAAGAGCTGACAGCCCTGAGCGTATTCAATTACGCAATAGAGCGGTAGAGGCTGTAAAAACTAATTATAGTAATTTGGTTCGTATGTCTATTAGTAATTTATTTAGACCTAAAAATAGAACACTATTTCAAGACGAAATAAAAGCAGTAAAAAAAGAGGCTTTAAAAACTTCTTTACAAGGTTATATTGCAGCACAAGAAGGAATGAAAATTCGTTTTGATAGAGAGGCACTTTTGCATTTTTCACCTTACCCGAAATTGATGATTATTGGAATTAAAGACCCTGTATTGAATTATGAAGCTATGCTTGATCAAGTAAACGGAACAGAAGTACATAAAATAGAACTTCCTGATGGTCATATGTCTCACATAGAAAACCAACAGGAAGTTATAAGTGCGTTACAAGAATTTGTAAAGGGGTGTTAATAGTTTATTTCCCAGGAAAAGCTGCTTTTCTTTTTTCTAAAAATGCAGTAGTTCCTTCTTTAAAATCTTCTGTGCCAAAGCAAATTCCAAATTGTGTGATTTCAGTTTCAAAACCATTAGTACCGTCTGTATAGTTATCGTTAATTGCTTTTATAGCGTGTGCAATAGCAACAGAAGAATTACGCATAATTTTACCAGCAATTTTTTGAGCTAAAGGCATTAACTCTTCTTGAGAAGTTACATGATTTATTAATCCGCAAGCTAATGCTTCTTCAGCGCCAATCATACCGGCAGTCATTACCAATTCCATGGCTTTCCCTTTTCCTATTAATTGAGGTAAACGTTGTGTTCCTCCATAACCTGGTATTACTCCTAAGGATACTTCTGGTAACCCCATTTTAGCATTGTCACTAGCAATTCTAAAGTGCGCTGCCATAGCCAATTCCAATCCTCCTCCAAGTGCAAAACCGTTTACAGCTGCAATAACTGGAGTATTTAAGTTAGCCACAAAATCGAATAGTATTTTTTGTCCGTTTCTTGCTAATTCCGCTCCTTGTTCTATAGAGAAATTTGCAAATTCAGAAATATCTGCGCCGGCAACAAATGCCTTTTCGCCACTTCCTGTAACTATAATAACCTTTGTGTTTGAATCATCATTAAGCGTTTTAAATGCGTTGTGTAATTCTTGAATTGTAGCTTTGTTTAAAGCGTTTAATTTTTTAGGACGGTTAATTGTAATTGTTCCAATGCCGTTGTCTTGCTGTACTAAAATGTTTTCGTAGTTCATAAGTTGTTAAATTATCCTTAATGTGGATTATGTTTTTGGTAGTGTTACCGTAAAAATAGTTCCTTTGTGTTCTTCAGATGTAAATGTAATACTTCCATTATAAGTTTCCACAATATTTTTAACCATAGCTAAGCCTAAGCCCATTCCGCTAGATTTTGTAGTGAATTTAGGTTCAAAGATTCGTTCTGTATTCTCTTTGCTAATTCCATTACCGTTATCAGAAACGGTTATTTGAATTATATTGTTATGATGGCTAACTGTAACATTTATTTTTGGAGGCTTATTTACGGTTGTTGCTTGAATACCATTTTTTACAAGATTTGTAATAACCCTTATCAATTGCGTCCTGTCAAAAGTTCCAATAATACATTCTTCTGATGGGGTGAATATGATATAGTCTTCATTAAAAATATCTAATGCCAAACGGATGACTTCAACAACATTTAACGTTTCATTTTTTTGAGCTGGCATTTTAGCAAAATTAGAAAATGCTTCTGCTATAGTACTCATGGTATCAATTTGCTGAATTAAGGTTTTTGAATAATCATCTAGTTTTAAATGAATATCTTCGTCTTCAGGGTTAAATTTGCGTTGAAAACTCTGAATTGTTAAACGCATGGGGGTCAGCGGATTTTTTATTTCATGTGCCACCTGTTTTGCCATTTCACGCCATGCTTGTTCACGTTCACTTGTAGCTAGTTTTACGGCGCTTTCTTGCAATTCATCAATCATGCTATTGTATGCGGTAACTAAAGTTTTTATTTCATGACTTACATCCTTAGTCTCAATTTTTGTGTTACGTTTATCTAAACGTGTTTGGTTGATTTTATCACTAACAATAAGGAGCGATTTTGTGATGTATTTTGACAAGAAGTAAGCCAGTACAACAGCGATAAATAATACAATGGAGTATACCAGGGCTAAACGTTTTAAAAATTCATCTAATTCTTTTGAAAGAAACTGGTTGTCTTGTATGTATGGCAGCCCCAATATAGCTAATGGCTTAAACTGATTATCAGTAATAAATGTATATGAAGACTGTATAGTTTTACCATGTTCAGTGGTTGTTTTTACCAATCTTTTATCAATAGAATTGTTAAGAGCTTCTAATATGTCTTTTGGTAATTGTTCAGGGGCAATATCGGTTTGTTCGCCTATTGATGATGCACTTGATGCAATTAAGAAATTACCTTTAAAATCATAGAGTTTAATTTCTAAATTATGAACATCTGCTAATTCATATATAAAATTTCTCTCTTTGAAAATTAGAGGGATATTTTTTGTAACAATTGGGTAAGTTGTTTTTGCTTTTAGTTGGTATTTTATTTGGTCTTTAACGTTGCTCTCTTTTCTAAGAAGTCTGTCTTCATGATAATCTATTGCCTCTTCATTGTATTGATAAATGGCTGTAATGGCCATTAAAACAGAGGCTAATACCACCACAAAAATCATTGATAAAAATATGCGGAGTCGTAAAGAAAGTTTTTTGATATTCATTACGTAAATATAGCAATAATCAAACCAATTATTTTT
>CAJXHW010000032.1 GCA_913054565.1 uncultured Kordia sp.
GACGCGCTGGATTCAAAATCCAGTTCTTTCGGGAGTGTGGGTTCGATTCCCACCTCGAGTACGAATAAATTAAAAAGCAAGCAACAACATAAAGCTTGCTTTTTTGTTTTTGTGGGTTTTTGATTTTCAAAGCGACGCTTTGGGAACAGCGCAGGTATCTCCCTCCTCGAGTACTCAAAACTTCTACCTGTCTGTATTACAAGTTTTTAGAATTTTTTTATTTTAAAAGACCTCTGATTTGCTTAATTAATATGAATCCTATTTTAGGTTTACACTCTTGTCAAACAGCATAGAATTGATATTGGCCAAACTTAGGCATGTAGTATTCAAAACCTATTTAAGTTTTAACAAAGTACTTTTCTTATATAAATCTCCAATAGGAAGTTCTATTCGCCCTATTTCAATATCTTGTTTGGTATATGCCGTAACTTTTGTAGAATTGACAATATAAGAACGATGAATTCTTACAAATCTACTATCAAGTTTATCTTTAAAAGCAGAGAGGCTATGCATTATCAAAAGTTTTTCATTAACTGTATGAATTTTCACATAACTTTTTATGCTTTCAATATATAATACATCATCTAGTAAAACTTTGATGTTTTTCTTATTGCTTTGCACAAAAATGTGAATTTGTTCTAGTGCGTTCTCTTTCTTAGATTTCATAATACCTTGAGTGTCTAAAAACTTTTCGATGGCTTTATAAAATCGTGGAAACTGAATAGGTTTTAATAGATAATCGACAATATCTAATTCATAACCTTCAATAGCATAATCTCTATAAGCTGTAGTGAATATTACTTTAGGTTTATTCACTAATGTTTTTAAAAAATCAGTTCCTTTTAGAATTGGCATTTCAATATCTAAAAAAAGCAAATCAATTGACTCCTTTTTCAATATACTATTAGCTTCTATGGCAGAACCACAACTTGCTACTATTTCAAAATCTGGTAATTGACTTAAATGTCTAGCAATCAACCTTCTTGCTAATTCCTCATCATCTACAATTAAACATTTATACTTTTCCATTATGTTGAATTTTTAATTCTAAAGTATATTCTAATTCAGTATTTGTAATATCTAAACTGTAAGCATTTTGGTATAACAATTCTAACTGTTTTTCTGTATTACGCATACCAATGTTATCCTTGTCTTTTACACTATTTTCAATATGAGAATTCGGTTTTGTGTTTTTTAATTTAAACACAATTTCATTGGATAAGGTAGATATAAACAAAGAAATAAAAGCAGTATTTAACTCTTGACTAACACCGTGTTTAAAAGCATTCTCTACAAAGTTTAACAATATTAAAGGTGCAATTTTTACATCATGATTTATCTGTTTTTCAAAAGATACTTTTACCCGATTTCCATACCTAACTTCTTCCAAAACAATGTAATTCTCTAGCAATTCAATTTCTTTATAAAGAGGCACATATTTATCTTTACATTGATACAAAACATAATCTAGAATTTCAGACAATTTCCCAATTATCTGTGGAGCTTTATCCGATTTCTCTAACACCAGAACATACAGATTATTCAGGGTGTTAAATAAAAAATGTGGGTTTAATTGTTGTTTTAACAATTTAAGCTCAGTAGTTCTTTTTTGCTCTAAAAAAGTTGCCGTTTCTTTCTGTTTTCTATAATAATTAAAAACCACCAAAATAATCATAGGTAAAGCATAGCTAGGAATGCTTCTTAAATATTGGGACAAACTTACTATTCTTTCAAAAAATAAATCATACTGCGAGTGTGTACCCGTAGCTTTCATCCAACGAAAACTAATAAATGTTGAAAAAGAAAGATAAGCAACGTAAGATGTTGTAATTGCACTAAATAAAAACATAAGCCTTTTGTTTCTATTAAGTAATTTTGGGATAAACAGGTATATAAATGAATAAGCAATGAACATTTGCAACAGTAACTCAAATAACGTTACCTCAATTAACATTGTTTTACTTAAGCTATGACCCCATGAAGCACTTAAATAGTATACAAAAGCTAGCACCCAAAATAAGACGTGTCTAACACTTGTATTACTCGAAGCATGTAGTAGTATTTTTTTAATCATAACTATGTAAACAAGTAAAATCACCTAAAACTACGATTATTCTAGTAACCATTTCAAAGAATAATACCAATACCTAATAAATAAGCATAGAACAGTATTATACAGGTACAAACAATTTCCTTTAAGGATTCCCGAACTCATACACAGATTATCACCTTCTACACTCAGATGTTACCTATATGTTTATAACTGATTTATACAGCATTCAAATTACATAGGTTTGAATTCAATTATTACAAATTAAAAGAAATTATGAAGACTAGATTTTTAAACAAACTCATATTATTAGCACTTATGACCTTTGCAGTACAATGGACAAGTATAGCACAAAGTTATATTGAACCACCAATGGTAAATATTCCATCCGGTAACTTTATGATGGGTTCTGAAAGGGGTGCAGATTCATCAAAACCAATGCATTCTGTTTCAGTTGCAGCTTTTCAAATGGCTAAATACCCTGTTACAGTTGCTGAATTTAGAAAATTTATTGAAGCAACTAATTATGAAAGCACAACAAAGAAATGTCCAGATTTCATAGATCAAAACTGGTATTCAGACTCAGGAAAAAAAAGCAATGGTACTTGGGAAAAACACATGCTTAGTTATAGCGATTATCAGCCTGTAACTTGTATCACTTTTCAAGATATTAATGCATACATTATATGGTTAAATAAAAAATCAGGGCTAAATTATCGTTTACCTACTGAAGAAGAATGGGAATTCGCAGCAAAAGCAAATACTACAAGCAATTATTTTTGGGGTAATGATGCTACACAAACCCATTTATATGCAAATTACGCCGATCAATCTAGTGAATATTTTGTATCGAAAGAGTATGGAGCAAGTTATGTTGGTTTTATAGGAACTACTGGTGGAAATGACGGTGAACCTTATGGTGCTATTGTAGGCTTATACCGTCCAAACCCATTTGGTTTGTACGATATGGTAGGAAATGTTGATCAATTTCTTTCTTCATGTTATAATGAGGATGATTACAAAACAAAATCAAAGAAAGAAAAGGATTCAAACACATGTGACCTTGTTGCTGTTAGAGGAGGAAGCTGGCATTATACACCACAGCCCCTTTGGGTTAGGAGAAGAGCCAGGGTTAAATCAACTTTTTCAAGTACAAGAAGAGGCTTCCGTTTAGCCATTGATGGACATAGAAATGATGTAGATTTTTCAACTAAAATATTTGAGAAAACATTAAAGAGAGCACAACATATTCGTCTAGCTACTAGACCCATAATTCCAAATGCTCCAAAGGATATTCAATTAATTAAATTGGAAGATTCAATGTATAAAATTAGCTGGAAGCCAAGTGACGATCCAAATGTAATTGCTTACGAAATATATCAATCTAATAATCCGTATGCTCACTTGTTAGGGAGGTTTTATCAAGAACATTACAGTAAAATAAAAATGGTGAACTCTCGTAGCAATAGCACAGAAGTAATGTTATCTGAAAAGGGCAATAGCTTTAGAGTGGTAGCAAAAACAAATGCGTTAACAAGTTTACCAAGTAATCCAGTAGTCATTACAAAAAAACCTGCAGTAATGAGTATTCCAGGAGTAGTTGCATTGGAAAATACAATTGCTTTAAAAAATGCTACACTTGGACACAGAAAAGCTAGGGAAGATAGGCCAGAATTATATTATTTAACTGTAATTAGTCAAGCTTATGAACGGACGGTAGCTACGGCTGAATTTAAGATAAATGTTGAAGAATCTGGATGGTATAAGTTAAATTATAGTGGAGGACCAAGGTCTCGTAAAACAGGCATGTTTTTTCTGTTATATCAGGATGATACTTTGGCTGGAGAGATCAATTATGATTCAAAAGACGATAGTAAAACCTCAGACCTTCATAAAGTGTATTTAAAAAAAGGCAATCACAATTTAAAAATTAGCTTTCTTCTTGACCTCGAAAGCATGGATATGTGGAATTTGGGTTCACTTAAGTTTACTAGGATAGATATGAAATAGTATAAGACTATAATAAGTGCTTGTCTCGACAGGACTAGCACACCAACTATAGACTTACATTGAGTGTCATTTTGGAACAGCCTTGATCAGTTAATTAACCATAATCTGAAATGGGAAAATAGCTCTGATTAATTACTTTATTGAGTCCCGGTAATTCAAAATAACCCCTGAAACAACGCCTGATTTACTTAATCAATATGAATCTAACTTCATCCCTTTTAATCCTCGATAATTTACAATAACCTATAAATACTAAGGAAAACGATTAAATTCAATTAAATACGGTTAAGCTAGATTAACTAAGGGTTCACTTCCACCTCAAGTACTTAAAAAAGTAGATATATAATTTTTTGATTATCGATTATATTTTTAAACCCTTGTACTTCATACTGGAAGTTGTATTTGAATTTTTGTTAATAGATATTTTATGGGAAGCAAAAAAAAATCTGCATTAGTTTTAGGAGCCGGAGGTTTCATTGGAAGTCATATGGTGAAGAGATTAAAATTAGAAGGGTATTGGGTTAGGGCAGTCGATATAAAACACCCAGAGTATTCTGATAGTTTTGCAGATGAGTTTATAGTTGCTGATATGCGTGACTCGATAATTACGAAAGAGCTACTTACTTATCAAATAGAAAATACAAAATCTGTTTTTGATGAAGTTTACCAATTTGCAGCTGATATGGGAGGGGCTGAATATATTTTTGTAGGAGATAATGACGCTGACATTATGCATAACTCAGTCATTATAAATTTGAACGTTTTGAATTCACAAAAAGAAATAAATGAAACGTATCAAACCAATATGACAAAGATTTTTTATTCATCTTCAGCCTGTATTTACCCAGAACAGAATCAACTGGATCCCAAAAGTCCAAACTGTGCTGAAAACACGGCATACCCTGCCAGTCCAGATTCTGAATATGGTTGGGAAAAAATCTTTTCTGAACGTTTATATTTGACATATGCTCGCAATTATAAAATCCCTGTTAGAATAGCACGGTACCATAACATCTTTGGTCCAGAAGGCACTTGGGAAGGTGGAAAAGAAAAAGTGCCGGCTGCAATGTGCAGAAAGGTAGGTGAGTTATCAGCAGAAGGTGGAACAATAGATCTTTGGGGAGATGGAAATCAAACACGTTCTTTTTTATATATAGACGAATGTATCGAAGCGACCAAACGACTGGTAAATTCTGATTTTCAAGGACCTGTCAATATTGGGTCTGAAGAGATGGTTTCTATCAATGAATTGGTTGCAATTGTTGCCAAAGTCGCGAATAAAAAAGTAAAAAGAAATCATATTTTAAATGGGCCTATTGGTGTAAGAGGAAGAAATTCTAATAATGATTTAATAAGAGAAAAGCTAAATTGGAATTACTCTCAATCTCTAGAAAAAGGAATTGAAAAAACCTATGATTGGATATCTCAACAAATCAAATCGAAACAAAATAAAATGTTTTTCAAAGACTAAAAAAGAATCTGCTAGAATCATAAGACACTCAAAACATCCCTCTTAATGATTCTGTTTTCTAGAGCATCATTAATTTTATTTAAAGCGTTTAAATAACTTTTGATAAGAATTTTTAAATTCTTCCAATAAATTATTATTTTTTGACTCATTCCCTTGCCTATAATCTTCTTTGGAAATACTATTTGTTCGAATATGAAATGCATTTAACTCATACCCTTTTTCAACTAGCACTCTAAACTCTACTTTGTAGCCTATATAATGCTCAGTGTCAAATTGTAATGTTGTCGTTCTAATTTCTTTATTTGTAGTTTTTAAATCCTGTTGAGCAATAACAATGAAATCCGTATTACCGTTAGGAAGAGTTTTCGACAAACAAATATCAAAAACACCTGCTTTATGGTTATCGGATTGTATCGTTAAATAGGACAGTTCAATTTCCAAGGTCATTTCTTTGTCAATCTCTACATAAGGACCATACACTAAAGTTCCTTTTTCTCCTGTAGATTTTTTCCCATATTCATAGGAAAATGGAATGTCGTGTTGCAATCGATCACAATGGAATATATGGTTCTTTAAGTTCGGTTTGTTTTGAATAAAAGTATCAGTATAGTTTAATAAAACCTGTTCTAAAGTAGGTAGCTCTTGATAAGAGTTCTCTAGATCAATCACTAAGAAAAGGTTCATAAACTCTTGAGAATGAAACCATGTTGTTTCAGAACACGCCAATCCAAAATAGATATTATTCCCTTCTTTGAAAAAACATGTTGGGTCTAAAATTCCAAATCCTTTTTGGCTAATCTGATTGAAAAAATCTAAAAAATGAAAAGTCGGAGCTTCATTATCACCACTAGACCATAAAAAGGGCAGGTGCTTGTATGGTTGAGCTGAAGCTCTTCCTAAGCCTGCTAATGTGTTTCCTTCAAAAAAGGCATTTGAACCTCCTCTAAACATTGAGTGATTGCTGTAGTGAGCAGGAAGCTGAAAATTAGCATCTACAGAACTTGATAATTTAAGCTCATAAGTCTTTATGTCAATTTCATAAATACTAAAAGGACTTAATTCATGTACAACAAACAATTGTCCATTTTTTAAGAATGGTTGCCAGTTTTTACCCCAATCAAAATCCTTGCTTGCTCGTAACGGATGCAACGAATCATCTTTTTCTACATACAAAAACGCAGGATGTTTTGCTTCCCCATAGCCAATTATATATGCATACGCATTTTTACCATCACTCACCATTCTAGGATCTGCTCCCAAACCAATGAGCTTTTTATTTGTCTTTACAAATCCTTTTGATGTGAGTTCGTATTCACACTTATATACTTGAGCAATTTTTGAGTCTGTTAATCGACGTTTGTAAAATGTTTCTATTTTCATTTCACCATGCAACGAAATGAATTTATCTCCTACTTTACAAAAAGAGTAAAAGATATCAAAGAGCTCATTATACTCTCCATAATATGAATCTTCCCAAAGTACTTTTACAGGGGTTTTTTTAAATGAATTTATAAGGTCAAAGACAAGGTTATCTTTTTTTGATTCTATAGAAACATTCGTGTTTTCTCCTATTTCTTCAATATCTATTTGAACTCCTAACGTTCTTGGGTCATTTGGATTAAATTGCTCCGTTGCTAAAAATGTTTTTTCTACAAATACATAGAGTGAATTAACTGTATTTTGATCAAATGTATATGTTCTGGAAACAGGCTCTCTTTTGAGTGTAATCTGTTCCGATTGATTTCCAAAACTGACAAGAATATCATTTTTTTTATGAGGCCCTGTATTATGAAAAGTAAATTTTAGCTGAGTTGGTTTCGTATCCTTTACTTGAAGAAAAAAATCATGACTATAACACCAGTTGTCTGGAAAGTGAGAAAAGGAATTGATAGAACCTGTTCCATTCTTAGTTTCTGAAGTTCTAGCTCCATGATAACATGAATATTTACTTGTAATACAATGAGGCTTTACGTAATCTAAAAAAGCCACATCATTAAAACAAACAAGATCTTCTACAAAGTGACCAGTGAGCATACTCCCACGTAAATCACTATAGCTCTTTATTCGAATTAACGAATGTGATAATCTATCAATTAAAAATAAGTGCTTAAATAATGTATTCAATTCATTAAATAATTGTTCCCCCCTACTTTCTATAGCCAAAGATCTCTCTTGTACATTTAACTCAATAAAAACTACAGGTTGATGTTTTTCTATTGTTTTATAAGCTCCCTTTAACACAAAGGTTTCCCACCCTTCAACATCAATCTTAAGAATTTTAATATCAGAATTCTGATGTTTTTGATTTAAGTATGTGTCTAAAGAAATGGTTTCAACTTTTTCAGAATGTGAGATATTTCTTACTTTTTTATCACTGACATAGGCTCCTCCTACATTACCACCAAAAGAGGCATTGATGTTTTTTATTAGATTATCATGCTCTCCTACAATAATCTTTTCAGCAACAACATTCGTCAATTTATTCTTGCTTAAATTTTGAACTAAGTGATCATATATTACCGATAACGGCTCAAAAGCGATTACGTTCCCTTCTTTTTGGAGACAAGCCAATACCGAAGTAATCAATCCAACATTAGCACCAATATCAATCGCTGTTTTATCTGAACCGTAAAATGAGGAAGCTAGGTCTAGATACTTTGTAAGCCAGGGCTCATAACTACCGTCTTTTGGAACTACAGAATTCATATTCATCTGTTCTGAACCTAATGAAAGCTGAAAGCTTTTGTTTTTAAAGGTTATTTTTCTAGTTCTCAAATTGACATTTCGTTTTGTTGTATTATTTATGAAGATCCCTTTAACATATATTCTAAATAAGCATTCATCACCTCATCGGTATTTCCTTGTTTTATGATTTTTCCATGCTCTAACCAAATAACTCTATCACATACATCCCTCACAAGATTAGGGTCATGTGTCACTAAAACAACCGTTTGATTAGAGTTCATTTTTTCTTTTATCAAACGTTCTGATTTTAGTTGGAAATCAATATCACCTACGCCTAAAATTTCATCAATTAACAACACTTCTGGTTCTAAATGATAAGCGATAGAAAACCCTAATCTTGCTCTCATCCCAGAAGAATACGTTATTAGGTTATTACGAACTGCATCTCCAATTCCCGACATTTCTATAATGTCATCCATTCTCTTGGAAATTTCTTTTTTAGAAAAACCGTTAAAAAGACCACTTAAAATAATATTATTAATACCGCTTAATTGTTCTGAAAATCCTAATTCTATAGAAAGTAAATTTACTTTTTTACAATTTCTAATAATTACCCCTTCATCTGGAGTAATAATATCTGACAACAATCTCAGTAATGTACTTTTTCCTGCGCCATTTCTTCCAATAATACCTAAAGTTTCTCCTGTATTTACTTGAAAAGATATGGAATCCAATACTTTTTTCTTCTTTTTAGAAAGAAAAGTTTTCCCTGTTCTATAGGAAAATGAAACGTCTTGTAGTTCGAGGTGATTTCCCATAATTATCTAAAAGGTACTTTAGGAACTTCTTTGTCTAATAACTTGTGAGCAATAAAACTTAGAATGCCAAATATTAGAACAAAAAGAAATATGTACATAAAATCACTAAGATTAATAGGTTTGTTATAAATTAAAACATCTCGATATAAGTTAATCAGTAAAGCAAAAGGATTGAGTAAAAAAATATCTTGATAAGCTTCAGGCATTGTTTTAAAATCATAAAAAGTACCTGAACCAAACATGATTATTTGTAATAAGGTTGTAATAATATGCTTAAGATCTAGGAAATAGGGAACAATAATCGATATAAAATAAACTATTGAAGCAATCAATAAAAACTGAAGTAATAGTATGATGGGTAGTAGCCTCCACATTTTGTTTGGCGACAAACCACTTACCAATAGAACAGCGATTAAAATAAGCAGCACAAAGAGTTCTTTAATTGCGTCTTGAATGATAGAAACTGTAGGGAAAAAGTATTTTGGGATATACGTATCTCTAATAATTTGTCGCCCTTTGATAATACACTCCATTCCGTTGGCAATAGACTTACTGAACCAAAACCAAGGGATAATGCCGCAAAATAAAAAAGGAATAAAGTTGGGAGTATTGTTCCCTCCAAAGAAAACTCCAAAAACAGCATATAAAATGAAAAAATGCAACGCAGGTTCTATAATCCACCATAAATAACTCAGTGCGTATTTACTAACCTCAGCTTTAAGGTTGGTTCTAACACTAAAAAGAACGAGTTCTCTAAATTGTTTGCTTTTTATCATCTCTTAAATAATTTTAAACATCTCAAAGCAAGGTTATAAAACATCCCTAATCGTAATTTCAAGACTTTATCATTGAATAAACCCAAACGTAAAAAAACACCTGTGAATATAAAATACAGCTTATTGTGAATATTATAAAGCTTAACTAATAAATACCCTGCTGATTGTTCAATAAAACTCTTTTTTATATGAGTTTCGGAATCGTGAATGACATTCATCATTTCTAAAATTTGAATAGATTGTTTTTCCCATAGAGTACGCCCTTTTACAATATGTTCTCTTGCGTTTTTTCCAATGTCCTTTCCTGTATTTATAATATCAAAAGCTTCCTTTATTTGCTGCTTTATTAAATCCAAATCTCTAGATTCAAAATCTATTAAAAACCCATTATGCCCATTGTAAATATACTGATCGTGTGTTGAATTTCTATTGGCAAAAACGATACATCCTAAACTCATAGCTTCTAGAAAAGCCATTCCTATTCCTTCAGATTCTCTCGGTGCTATATAATATTTAGAAGTGGTAATTAAATTTCTTAAATCTTCTTTATCATCAAACCAAATCGATGTTGAAATAAAATTATCTGGAATTCGAAAAACATCTTTTTTCATATCATAAGCATCTTGCCTATCATGTACATGAATATTTTCTACGTAGGGAGAAAAAACTTCGGTAATTATAGCTTCAGACAATGAGCTATCTGGACGGCGAAGCCAATAAAAGAGTGTGCTTTTTTTCTCTTTTAAAGAAGTTTCGGCTTTTGGGTAATAATTCAGTTGATGAGATACGATACCTGTATCTACACATATTTGGTGTAGCTTTTTAGAAAAATTAAAAAGATACGTTTTGTCAAGCACTTTAAAGTAGCTCTTAGGAGCAGTTCCACATCCATCATACATTGGAAAAACTACCACCTTTAATCCTTTTGAAACAAACCAAGGAGCTAAATGCTCCATTTGCCATAACACAAAAATAGATGTAGAATGAATGCTAAATAATGATTTGATATGTTGCAGGCTTACATTTCCTGTAACTACATCAATATTAAAATCTTTCTCAAAAAGGTTCTTAATGAAGTTTACAGATCCTGAAACGATATGATCTTTATGGCAAATTAAAACGATATGCTTCATCGGAGTATTGCTTAAAATTTTTGAATGCATTTTTCATTTTTTCTTCCATTTCTTTAGAATCAATTTCTAATATCTTCCCTAATTGAAATAACAAATCTTGCTTGGTTTCATATGTCCACCCAGAAGACCAATTATTAATCTCTTCGACAAAACCTGTACCTTTTCTAGCCAACACAGGAATTCCATTTTGAATGGCTTCATAATGAATTCCCGAACCTCTAAAATGATAAACACCTGGATCATAAGGCAATAAAATCAAGTCAGCATCTTCATAAAGTTCTAAAATTTTTTCTCTCATTAAAACAGCATCCACTAAATTAATATTTGCAAGTTCTTTCAACTTTATCCTATATTTTCTATTGAAAAATTTATTTTGTTTCTTCATGTCTTGCACTACAAGCTTGATAGAAGGAAATTCAAATAAAATTTCTTTAGCTATATGAAAAACATCAAAATACCCTTTATCAGCTCGATTTGATCCTGGTAATAAAATGGTGAAAGGCTTTTTATTTTTTACAGCTATCTTGTTATCAAAACTCTTCCGTTCTTCTACAGGAAAAGGTTCTGCAATAACCTGTAAATTTGGTGTTAATGAATTAAGGTATCTAGCATAAATAGGCACTTCAGCACTTACGGATACTGTATGATAATTCTTATTGATTAATGCTATCAATTCAGGTAAATGGTGATTATAAAATGAATGAGGAGTTTCTAGAGACCCTATAAAACGGAAATGGACTTTTGGTCGATTCTCAATTTCTATTGTAGCTAATTTTTTAAGTAATGCTTTTGCCCCATAATAATCAGCACTAGGAAAAATAAGGATATCATTACTATTAATTTGAAGAGTC
>CAJXHW010000033.1 GCA_913054565.1 uncultured Kordia sp.
ATATTCATTTTTATTATAACTTTGTACTATTAAAGATCAAAACATGGCTAAACTTCAAAAAAGTATCGACAAACGAAATGCTTTAGTAAAAGCAACAATAGAGCTTGTAAACAATAGAGGGTTTCATGCAACATCAATGAGTAAAATTGCTAAAATAGCTAACGTATCACCAGCTACAATATATCTCTATTTCGAAAATAAACAAGATTTAGTGAACAAGGTATATATTGAAATAAAAAAAGAATTTACAAACTATGCCTTTAAAAATTATGATGATACATATCCTATAGAAAAAAGTTTTAAAATAATTTGGAAAGCAATTGCAGATTTTAAATTAAACGAAGTACAACAAGCCTTATTTTTATCACAATGTGATAGTACACCAATGATAGATGAAACATGTAGACAAGAAGGTTTAAAACACTTACAACCCTTAATCGATCTTTGGGAACGCGGACAAAAAGAGGGGGTAATAAAAAAAATGTCACCCTATTTATTATATGCCTATACCATTGCACCATTATCATTTTTAATGACTATGCAAGAGCGAAATGCATTTCAATTAAATGATAAACATTTTGAAGATGCTTATCAAGCCGCATGGAATAGTATAAAAGAATAAAAAAACACACGAATACATTACAAAAAATTAAAACGTTAATTAGAAAACTATGGAATTATTAGATAAATTAAACTGGAGATATGCTGCAAAAGCAATGAATGGAAAAACAGTTTCACAAGAAAAAATTGACAACATCATTGAGGCTGCTCGATTGGCTCCTACCTCAAGTGGTTTACAGCCTTTTGAAATAATAGTAATTACTAATAAAGAGATAAAAGAAAAAATTAAAGCCGTGGCTTGGAACCAATCTGTAATAAGTGATTGCTCACACCTGCTCGTATTTGCAGCGTGGGATACCTATACAGAAGAACGTATAAATAAAATGTTCGATTTAACAAATGAAATTCGTGGTTTTAAAAACGAAGGTTGGGAGAATTACAGACAAATGTTATTAAGTGCCTACCCGAAAAAACCTGCTGAAGAAAACTTTAATCATGCTGCAAAACAAGCATATATAGCTTTTTCACAATCTATAATTGCCGCTGCATATGAAAATGTAGATGCTACTCCTGTTGAAGGGTTTGATCCTGTTGCTGTAGATGAGATACTTGGTTTAAAAGAAAAAGGTTTAAGAAGTACTGTGTTATTGCCTATAGGCTATAGAGATACTGACAATGATTGGTTAGTAAATTTGGTAAAGGTTAGAAAAAGCACAGAAGACTTAGTAACAGTAATTGATTAACAAATCAAATTAAAGCTAAAGATCATGACTAATTTTGAATTTAAAAATCCAACTAAAATAATATTTGGTAAAAATACAATAGAAAAATTAACTACTGAAATTCCTTCAGAAGCAAAGATTTTGTTGCTTTATGGCGGAGGAAGTATTAAAAAAAATGGAATCTACGAACAAGTAAAAACAGCATTAAACAATTTTGATGTAGTTGAATTTGGAGGAATTCCCGCTAACCCGGAATACGCTATTTTAATGCAAGCCTTAGAAGTGATTAAAACCGAAAAAATTACTTTTTTACTTGCTGTGGGTGGTGGTTCAGTTATTGATGGTACAAAATTTCTATCTTCTGCGGCATTATTTGATGGTGATACCCCATGGGATATATTAGCTAACAGCATACCAACTATTGTTGGAATGCAGTTTGGAACAGTATTGACCTTGCCTGCCACTGGATCAGAAATGAATTCTGGTGCGGTAATTACACGTGCAGAAACTAAAGAAAAGCGTGGTATGGGCGGCCCAGGGTTATTCCCTCTGTTTTCAATATTAGACCCTCAAGTTGTTAAGTCTATTCCTAAACGTCAATTAGCAAACGGAATTACTGATGCATTTATGCATGTTTTAGAGCAATATATGACGTATCCAGCAGGAGCCTATCTACAAGATCGTTTTGCAGAAAGTATTTTGCAAACACTTATTGAAATTGCCCCAAAAATATTAACCGATCCTACAGATCATATAGCGGCTTCTAATTTTATGTGGTCATGTACTATGGCACTTAATGGATTAATTCAAAAAGGGGTTCCTACTGATTGGGCAGTTCATGCAATTGGTCATGAACTGACAGCTTTATTCGGTATTGATCACGCACGTACTTTAGCAATAATTGCTCCAAGTCATTACGCGTATAATTTTGAATCTAAAAAAGAAAAATTGGCACAATATGCAGAACGCGTGTGGCAAATAACTGAAGGAACTATAGACGAAAAAGCCAAAGCTGGTATAACAAAAACAACAGTGTTTTTTAATGATTTAGGAATTTCAACCAAACTTTCTGAATACACAGATGCATATGATGGTACTGCAGCATTAATTTCAAAACGTTTTACAGAACGTGGTTGGTTAGAATTAGGGGAACACAAAACATTAACTCCTAACGATGTTGAAAAAATTGTGGAGATGGCATATTAGTAGAAGTACTAATATTTATAAAGTTAAAGGAAGTTATAACCTCCTTTAACTTTATACTATTTAAAATCCTTAATTCCCTTTAATTCGTTCCAATAACTTAAAAAGAAGCTTTTTACCATCTGTCATCTGTTTAGGAAGTTCTGAAATTGTTAAACCATTTTCTTCTTCAGAAAGGAGATAGCTAAACACAAATTGATCGTGTTTTTCATTTATTTCAATTAATCCAAAGCGCAGGTCATTAAAATAAAGTTGCCCATCAACTTCAGTTATTGTATACCATCCTTTTGAGATATGAATTAAGCGTTCAAGTTTAGTGCTCATTTTTAAATGAGCTATTAAGTGATGGTTTTTAGGATAGCTTTTAAAACTAATGGGTTGGGTATCAAAAAATGAATAATCTCCAATTAAATAGGAATCCTTTTGTTCTACATTTGCTGTCCATAAAACAGCATTCAAAGGGCTAGGTTTTGTTTCAATTTCAATATAACTTAACTGCTGTTCTACTAATTCATTTTTAAAGTGATGGTAACTAATACCTTTTAAACAAATAGTGATAAGCATATAACTACTGCTTATTAATAAGCCCAAATTATTAAGTTTTCTACGTTTATAAGACCCTTTTGGCTGAAACATTGCCCAGAACAAAAACACCGTAAATGGTATTGTATAAAGTGGATCAATTACAAAGATGTTTTTATAAGCTAGTCGTAAATCTAAGGGCCAAAATAATTGTGTACCCCAAGTGGTATGTGCATCTAATAATGGATGGGTAACCAAAGACATAAAAAATAGCCAAGACCATTCTTTTCTTGTGGCTTCAGAATCCCACTTGGATACCAACCACCCTAATCCGAGTCCCATGAATATAGAAAATACAATTGAATGCGTAAATCCACGATGAATTTCTAATGCTGTTACTGTATCTACAAAATGAGAAGACAGGACATCTAAATCAGGTATAGTTCCTGCTATGGCACCATAAATCATAGCTTTATAACCTACTTTTTTACCTAATACAGCCTCACCTACTGCAGCACCTAAAACGATTTGTGTTAATGAATCCATATATGTCTAATAGATTTATTGTATCTATATTAGTGTAAATTAATCTAAGATTAATTTATTTTTTAAGCAATATAATACCATTTCTAACAACTTATGCCCCTAAGGCTTATAACTATAAAAATAGAGCACAGAAAATAGTGTTATAGTTTTATTAAATTTTACAGAAACCCTTTCAAATAGCTATTATAGATTACATTTGCACTATGCAAAATAAAAAAACGTCCCAATTAGAATTTATTGCATTAATGGCATCTTTAATGGCTATGGTAGCTCTATCTATTGATGCGTTATTGCCGTCACTTAATCAAATAGGTATTGATATTGGTTTTTCAAAACCTAGTGATGGTCAACTCTTAATTACAATGATTTTTTTAGGTCTGGGAATAGGGCAATTAATTTTTGGCCCTTTGTCTGACACTTATGGACGTAAGAAAATGATTTATGTGGGTTTTGTAGTGTTCTGTATAGCCAGCTTTATTTGTGTATTTTCTCAGTCACTTGAAATGATGGTTATTGGGCGTATTTTACAAGGTGTTGGTTTATCAGCCCCGAGAACTATAAGTACATCAATGATAAGAGATTCTTATGAAGGAAATTATATGGCAAAAATAATGTCTTTCGTCACAGTAATATTTATTATTGTACCCACCATTGCTCCTGCTTTGGGAAAATTTATTACTGACCATTATTCATGGCAAGCTGTTTTTTATGTACAGTTAATTTTTATTGTATTTATTTGGATATGGTTAAGCGTTAGACAACCAGAAACACTCCCAAAACATAAAAGAATACCGTTTAGTTTGGACGTTTTTGTCAATGGTGTTAAAGAAGTTTTTAGTTATAAACAAACAGTGGCGTGTACAGCTATTTCAGCTTTAATTACAGGGTCTTTTATGGTGTATTTAAGTGCTTCTCAACAGGTGTTTCAATTGCAATTTGGCTTAATAGATGAGTTCCCATATATTTTTGCTTCATTGGCCTTGACGGTTGGTGGTGCTACTTTTTTTAACGGACAATTAGTCATGAAATTTGGTATGGAACGCTTGTTAAAATGGGCATTATTTGCATTTGCTTTTATTTCAATTTTATATGTGGCATTGTTTTATAACACAGAAAACCCATCTTTACAGATACTATTATTCTTTTTTGGACTACAATTTTTCTGTTTAGGATTTATTTTTGGAAACCTACGAGCGTTAATGATGCAGCCAATTGGTCATATAGCTGGAATTGGTGCTGCAATTACTGGTTTTATAGCCACCTTATTTTCTGTACCATTAGGGACTTTTATTGGAAGTTTTGTAACTACAACTGCACTACCTATGTTTATTGGTTTTGCATTTTGTGGAAGCTTTTCTGTTGTTATTTTTGCGCTTTTAAAACGTTTGAGGTAAAATGCTAGAAGTATGTTTTGAAGACGATTATATTATTGCGGTTAACAAACCTAATAATGTTTTGGTGCATCATTCAGCAATGGCAAGAAATCAATCTGACGAGAAATCATTAGTCCAGTTATTGTTTAATGAATATCAGCTTCCCTTCTATCCTATCCATCGTTTAGATAGGAAAACATCTGGTATTATTTTATGTGCTAAACACAAAGAACATGTTACAGCATTTCAAGAACTATTCATAACAAATCAAATTCAAAAAAGATATTGGGGATTGGTACGTGGTTATATAGCTAAATCTGGTAAAATAGACACACCTGTTAAGGGCAGAGATGCAAATACACATAAAGATGCACTCACCTATTTTAAGTGTCTTAAAACCGCTGAATTAAATATTCCTGTACATCCATATGAAAATGCAAGATATAGCTTAGTTGAATTAACACCTAAAACAGGACGTTTACATCAATTGCGCATACACTTAAATAAAATAAGCCATCCATTAATTGGTGATCCAAAATATGGCGATAGATTTCACAACAGAATGTTTATTTCAGAATTTAAATGTGAAGATTTATTTTTAGATGCAAAAGAAATTCATTTTAAACACCCGTATACTTTAGAAAATCATAGCATTACAGCAAAACTTCCATGCCATTGGCATGAAGCTTATCTATATCTTAATTTTACATAAACTATTAATACGGAACTATTTGATGCACTTGGTTTAATAATATAAGCCCTAATAAAAACAGAACAATATAATACAAAGGCAACCATCTTTGGTTTATTGTATCAATAAACTTTAAAGTGTTTTTAGGAAAGGCAAATAAATGTATTCCTTTTAATAAAGTTGCCCACCCCAATAACGTTATTATTAGCTTCCAATTTAAAGTCCAAACATTATGTAGCAATATAGATACCAACCCTAAAACTATTGATACTACAGCTGGGATGACTAAGTGTTTCTCATGCTCTAAATCCATGATTAATTGAGAGGCTCTTTTAGGATTAATTAAAAGTATAACACAAAATATAATAATAAACCATCCCCAAAACTCAGCTAAAAATAAGGTAATGTCTTTCATAATTAGTTATTTAACACTCTTATTAAGGTACAAAAAAAGCAGCAATATTGCTGCTTTTTTGTTATCTATTTTAAAGTAATACTAATATGCTATTAATTCTTTTAAAATATCTTCAAAGCGTTCCTTTGCTAGATATTGTTGTTCTAAAGCAGGTAAAAATGGTATAGGTGTCTCTAAACTTGACACACGCTTTACTGGGCCATCAAGAGCTTCAAAACAGTTTTCCATAATTAATGCTGATAAATCAGAACCAAAAGCACCAAATTCATTATCTTCTTGTAAAATAATTGCCTTCCCCGTCTTTTTAACAGAGCTAAAAATAGCTTCCTTATCTAAGGGTACTAAAGTTCTTAAGTCAATTAAATCTGCAGAAATATTAGGGTTTTTCTCTAGCGTTTCTAAAGCCCAATGCACCCCGGCACCAAACGTAATAATACTAATATCAGTTCCTTCTTTTAAAACACTAGCTTTACCTAACGGTAATGTGTAATAGTCTGTTGGAACATCTTGATAAATACTTCTATATAAGGCTTTATGTTCAAAGAAAATAATAGGATTAGGGTCTTCAATTGATGTTGCTAAAAGTCCTTTGGCATCTGCTGGAAATGCAGGGTAAACAACCTTTAACCCTGGTACTGTTGTAAACCAAGCTTCATTTGTTTGTGAATGAAATGGACCTGCACCAACACCAGCGCCACAAGGCATACGTACAACAACATCAGCGTTTTGCCCCCATCTGTAGTGAGACTTAGCTAATAAATTAACAATTGGATTAAACCCAGAAGACACAAAATCGGCAAACTGCATTTCCATAACGGATTTGATACCATTAACCGACAAACCATAAGCCGCAGAAACTATTGCGGATTCACAAATAGGTGTATTACGCACACGGTCTTTTCCAAACGCCTCAACAAACCCATCTGTAATTTTAAAAACACCTCCATATTCAGCAACATCTTGCCCCATGATTACCAGGTCATCATGACGCTCCATACATTGTTTTAATCCTTCAGAAACGGCATCTACCAAACGAATATTTTTAGAGACACCACCTTCCTTTACATGCTTATATTCAAATGGTTGAAACACATCATCTAATTCATTGCTTAAATCAACTGTGATTGCTTCTTCATCAAAGGCACGTTTTAAATGCTCATTGATTTCATTTTTGAATTCTTCTTTAAAAGTGTTATTAATTGCTTCATTAAGCAGTCCTTCAGTTTCAAGAAATGTTTTGAAATTTTCTATAGGATCTTTTAATGCCCAGGCATCTATTAAATCTTGTGGCACGTATTTAGTTCCGCTTGCTTCTTCATGTCCACGCATTCTAAATGTTTTAAACTCTAACAAAATTGGCCGTGGATTTTCACGCATATCTTCTACTAATGCTTGAACTTTTGTATAAACTTCTAAAATGTTATTACCATCAATGATATGGGCTTCCATTCCGTAGCCTTTACCTCTATCTGCTAAATGTTCACAATTAAATTGCTCGCTAACTGGAGTTGATAAACCATAGCCATTATTTTCAATACAAAACAATACTGGCAAACTCCAAACAGATGCTACATTTAAAGCCTCATGAATATCTCCTTCACTCGTACCACCATCTCCTGTAAATACAGCACAAACTTGTTTATTATCTTTTAACAAATTTCCAAGAGCAATACCATCTGCTAAACCAAATTGTGGCCCTAAATGAGATATCATTCCTACAATGTTAAATTCCTGAGTACCAAAATGAAAGCTTCTATCTCTCCCGTTAGTAAACCCATTTGCTTTACCTTGCCATTGTGAGAATAAACGGTATAAAGGTATTTCTCTAGTAGTAAACACCCCTAAGTTTCTGTGCATTGGTAATATATACTCTTCTTTCTGTAAAACAGATGTTACACCTACAGCTATTGCCTCTTGACCTATTCCGGAAAACCATTTAGAAATTTTTCCTTGTCGCAGTAATATAAGCATCTTTTCTTCAATCATGCGGGGCTTTAACATAGCCTTGTATAGATTTAATAAATCGGAATCAGACAGTGTTTTCCTGTCAAATATTATGGGTGTTTTTTCGGTAATTGTAGTGGTCATAGAGTATTTAATTATATATCAAATGTGGTAAATTTATTGCAGTAAGAAAAAATAAATTCATTATTTTTCAAATTGTTAATAACTCATTGAACAGAAAGTACTCTTTAAACCGCTGTTTTTTCATACTTTTGATTGTGAAAGTGTTTTACTTAAAAAAGTTATTAACTATTTAGATAATCGAAAAAATGCAAAAAATACCAAGTGTAAATCTTGCTGATTTTTTATCAGGAGATGAAAATAGAAAACAGAAATTTATTAATGAAATAGGGAAAGCCTATGAAGAAATCGGCTTTGTTGCTTTAAAAGGTCATTTTCTTGAGGAGTCTTTAGTTAATAATCTGTACAGTGAAATTAAAAACTTTTTTGATTTGCCAATTGAAACTAAACGATCTTATGAAATTGAAGGTATTGGCGGACAACGAGGTTATATTTCTTTTGGTAAAGAATCTGCTAAAGGTAAAAAAGAAGGTGATTTAAAAGAGTTTTGGCATTTTGGTCAATATGTAGAAGATAATCCTTCTTTAAAAGCTGAATACCCTGATAATGTTATTGTAAATGAATTACCCAAATTTAATACAGTAGGTAAGCAAACTTATAAAATGCTAGAAAAAACGGGAGTTTATGTATTACGAGCATTAGCATTATTTTTAGAATTAGATGAATTCTATTTTGATAATTATATAAAAAACGGAAATAGTATTTTAAGACCCATACACTACCCGCCTATTACTGAAGAACCTAAAAATGCCGTACGTGCAGCAGCACATGGTGATATCAACTTAATTACGCTATTGATGGGAGCTCAGGGTAAAGGTTTACAAGTTCAAAACCATGCTGGTGAATGGATTGATGCCATAGCAGAACCTGATGAATTAGTGATTAATGTTGGCGATATGCTTTCAAGACATTCAAACAATAGATTAAAATCTACAATACACCGCGTTGTAAATCCTCCTAAAGAATTATGGGGTACATCACGCTACTCTATACCATTTTTTATGCATCCAGTGAGTGAAATGCCATTAAATTGTTTAGACAATTGTGTGACTTCTGAAAATCCAAAAGGTTTTGAGGAAATTACTGCAGGTGAATTTTTAACTGAGCGTTTAGTAGAATTAGGACTTATTAAAAAATAAATCTTTGTAATATAAAATCTAAATGGATTTAAAAGATCAATTAAAAAACTTGTTCCCTGACCATCAAGAGTCAGAAGTGCCTAAAGAAGATAAATCTACCATTTGGTTACAAGAAGCCCCTTTGCTTTGCAAGTATGAAAAACGGAAAGGAAAACCAATTACTATAATTGACGGTTACACCGGTGCCAGTTCAGATTTTAAATTACTAGCTAAAGAATTAAAGCAAAAACTGAGTGTTGGCGGAAGCTTTAAAGACGATTCCATTACCATTCAAGGCGATTATCGTGATAAAATAATGGAATTACTTAAAGACAAAGGTTTTAAAGTAATACGAGTTGGCGGTTAATTAAAATACACCCCACAAACACAAAAAAGATACATTCCTTATTAATTAAGAATGTGTCTTTTTTTTACCACAAATAAAACTATAAACTCGTGAAAAAGAGAAGAATATAATCTAATTGTTAACAAAAAAAAATATAAATATTAAAAACTTATGCTTAACTTTAGGTAAGAATATATTTAATACCCTGGATGTATGACACCTACCATCTTACATATTACAAATGGCGATCTTAGCACTAAAAAACTAAAAGAGTATAACATTGAAGGGCACATAATTACCTGGCGCGAAATGCTATGTGAAGGTAAAACAACTTCCGATGTTGGGTCAGAATCGTTTTGGAAATCAAGATTTGATTTCTTTTCTAAAAACTATAGTATTACTAAAAAGCATTTTATTGATTATACTTTAAAAGAATTTAGAAATTTATGTCAACAAAAATCACAACAAGAAATTGTTTTATGGTTTGAACATGATTTATTTTGTCAAATTAACATGATAGCGGTCATCTCTTGGATAAAAAAACACAAGCCTGAAGCAATTGTTTCTTTGGTTTGTCCCGAAAATAAAAAAGAAACCAATAACACGCTATCTATAAGTATGTTAACTAAAATAAATCTTTTAAATTACTATAACAACCGCAAAACCTTAACCGTTGAAGACATGGAATATGCTGATTATGTTTGGCAATTGTACTGTTCGGAATCACCATTACAACTACAAAACACAGCACTACCATCTTCATCAGTCTTTAAATTTATACCTGAAGCAATTAAAACACATCTAAAAAGGTTTCCTTCTATTAAAAATGGTTTAAATGATATTGAAAATACAATAATCAACACAACTGCCAATCATCATTTTAAATCAAAAAAAGAACTCATTAATCAATTACTTAAAAACCAGAGAGTTTATGGTTTTGGCAACCTACAGTATGAACGTAAAATAAATCGTTTAAAAGGCTTATTTAAAAGTTTCGCCCCTATTACTTTAAATGATTTAGGTTATGATGTTTTACAAGAGCAACAAAACTATTACCACTCAATAAAAAGTGATCATTCATATTTAGGCGGAACATTAAAATACAATTACTTATACAATAATATTGATGGGAAATTATTAAAATTATAGTTATTTTTGCCTAATACATATTTTTTTAATGAAAATAGCAGAGTCAGAATTAATCATCAATAATGATGGAAGTATTTACCATTTAAACTTACTTCCTGAAGATTTAGCATCAACAATTATAACAGTTGGTGACCCAGGTAGAGTTTCAAGTGTAACAAAACATTTTGATATTATAGAAGTTTCTAAACAAAAACGAGAATTTAAAACTGTAACTGGTGTCTATAAAGGCAAACGTATTACTGTTATTTCTACAGGTATTGGAACGGATAATATTGATATAGTACTTAACGAATTAGATGCATTGGTAAACATTGATTTTAATTCTCGTACAGTCAAAAAAACACATACATCATTAGATATAATTAGAATTGGAACCTCAGGTACTATACAAAATAATATCCCCCTTGATTCATTTTTGATTTCCGAAAAAGCAATTGGTTTTGATAGTTTAATGCATTTTTATAAGAGTGACCATGTTTTAGAAAAAACAATTTCTGATGCTTTTGTAAAGCAAACTAATTGGGGGGCTGAAAAATCTACTCCATATGTTGTTACTTATGATGCAACATTAGGCTCTAAATTTAAGTCCGATAAAATTATATCTGGGTTTACAGCTACTAATGTTGGGTTTTACGGTCCTCAATCACGTGTCTTGCGTTTAAATATCTCTGACGAATCATTAAACGACAAATTAGCTAATTTTTCATTTGAAGGGAGTAACATTACAAACTTGGAAATGGAAACTGCAGGCATATATGGTATGGCAAAGTTATTAGGGCATAAAGCAGTATCCCTAAACGCTATACTTGCAAATAGAGCTACTGGTCAATTTTCTGAAAATCCTAAAGCACTTGTTGAAGATTTAATTACATTTACTTT
>CAJXHW010000034.1 GCA_913054565.1 uncultured Kordia sp.
TTATTTATTTTAAAATAACTCTAAATGTCTTTTGTGAAGTATTAAACTGAAAGTTTATAAAATAAAACCCTTTTTCAAAATCAGATAAATCAATACGTTCTGATGCCATACCTGTTCTTAATTGTTGACCTAGACTATTAACTATAGCGTAGTTATACTGAGTTTGAGTTGTGTTATTAACATATACAACTCCAGAGGTCACTATAGGGTATACTTTCAATGCCTGTAATTGTATATAATCATTTGTAGCTAAAAGATTCCAACTATCTTGAGCTGTTGGGCCATTCCATATCTTCGTTGCTAAATACGGATTATCAATAAACGGATTTCTATTTCCTTGGACCCCTTCTAAAATATCATTTCTATTCATTTCGTATTGTGAAACTGGATCTTCTTCATTCCACTCTAAAAAAATATTTGGCATATCACCAAAATTAGAATATGATGCACTACCAACACCAACTGCAGAAGCTGCACATTGACTAGGGTAACGGACATACATGTACATAATCATACGGGCAACGTCTCCACGCCATTCATCACCCGGATACCAATTACCAGTTGTAGGTGTAATACCAGCATTTCCTGAACCATCTTCATATGGTCTATTGTTTCTTGAACTATTCATTTGCCCATCACAAGCACGTAAGTTATGAGCATCAGTTCCTGAACCTGGATCATCAATAACTAAAGCAGGGGTTGCTAATGATTTTGGAAACACATGTTCCCTATTCCACAAACCTGTACAACCAGATTGGTGACATGATAATGATTCGTTTCGTATTCTATCATCTCGTGTTACTGTATCTCCTGCATCATTTGGTATAGGATCATATCCATACAATAAAAAAACATTTGAATTATTTGAAGGATCTAAATCGGTTTGTTTTAATGCATCCCAAGCATCAGAATCTGGCACACTAGATGTGTAATAAATTTCTGTGGTATGTGTATTGGTAATTAAAGTTGTTAATTGGTTTTTTAAAGCATCTCCAGTTAAATTAAAATCGATACCATCATAATAAGCTGGTACTTGTCCAAAACTTAATAAAGGTAACAATAACAGAAACAATATCTTCTTAATCATAGTAATTTTTTGAGGGAGGACAATATATGTTTTTTTTATTGAACACAACACATAAATAGATGAACACCATACTTTTATAGACAACGAGTGATTTTATGTATGTATTCTATATGTAGAAAAACAATTATTGTTTATATTTCATGAAAATTAATTGCTATGACATTTACATTTGATGTACAACGAAAAACTAGAGGTTTTTTAAAACAGTACCTTGAAACTTTATCTTTAAAAGAATTAAATACAATCCCGGAAGGGTATAACAATTCCATACTTTGGAATATTGGTCATATTATAGTCACTCAACAATTATTGGTTTATAAGTTATCTGGTTTACCTATGCTTGTTAATGAATCACAAATTAGCAAATATATGAAAGGTACAAAACCTGAAGCAGATGCAACTCAAGAAGAGGTTAATAACTTGAATAAATTACTTTTCACTACGGTTGAACAAACAAAAAATGATTATCAAAATGGAATATTCATTGATTTCAATGAATATGTTTTATCTACAACTGGCAATACATTAACAAAGGTTGAAGAAGCTATCAACTTTAATCTTTTTCACGAAGGCATTCACCTTGGTTATATTATGGCTTTAAAAAAGGCCTTAAAATAAGTGCTAATTGTTCTGTGAGATTTTTTCTATGAAATTTCTGAATACCTATACCATTTACATTTAATGCATTATCCTGATAAGCTTTAAAATAAGATAATACGGTAGTTTTTATAGCTTCTTTTTCTGTTTGATGATAGTTGAATGTAGTCCCTGTATTTGTTGAAGCAATTATAGCTTTAAAATCTGTTTTTTCTGGACCAAATGCAAGTATAGGTCTATTTGATTGCATATATTCAAATAATTTTCCTGGAATAATACATCTTGTTTCTGGAGAATCAATTTCTACTAATAATAATAGCTGTGATTGTCGTTGCTGTACTTGTGCTTCCTTATGTGTCACATACCCTAATAAAGACAGATGTTTGTCTAAACCGTAATTTTTAATTGATATCAACACATCATCACTAACAGCTCCTATTAATTTAAGCTCAAAGGCATGTTTAAAACCTTCGTACTCTTGTATCAATTCTGCCAAAACACTCCATAAAACCTCTGGGTTTCTACCCGTTAACAAAGAGCCAATGTGTGATAGTGTGAACTTAGTATCTAAAGCTACTTTTCCTAAGGTTATATCATCAAAACCATTGGTTATTACTGATATTGGTTTATTGGTTATTAATTCAAATTCCTGTTTTGTAGTTGGACTTGTAACAATAATTTCATCTGCACTTTGTAGTACTTCTTTCTCTAATTTCTTATGTTTTAATTGAGATTTAGACGTCAACTTCATTTTTTGATGATACCCAATAGTTGTCCATGGATCTCGAAAATCAGCCACCCAATTCACTCCTAACTGCTTTTTTAATTGCAAACCAATTAAATGCATACTATGTGGGGGGCCTGTAGTTATTATTGTACTTATCTGATGTTCTGCAATGTAGGATGCTAAAAACTTAATTGAGGGTGCAATCCAAAATTTTCTAGCATCAGGAATAAAAAAATTCCCTCTAATGTATAAAAGTAATTTTTCAATAAAGGATTGTTTCTTTGTTGAAATAATACCCGAAGTAATGGTTTGAGTTTTCTTCTTTGAAAATAACGCTGCTATTTTATAAGGTTCAAAAATAGGTTGTTTAATAATTGTTACTTCCTTAGAAATGTCCTCCATTAAAGCAGTATCAACTAATGGGTAATTTGGATTCTCTGGACAATAAACAATTGGTTCAATATCAAATTTTGGTAAATATTTTACAAACTTCAACCAACGCTGTACGCCTGGCCCACCTGCTGGTGGCCAATAGTAAGTAACAACAAGTACTTTTTTATTTGACATAAATGAACTGCTCAAAAAAGACTAACTCTATTTCTTTTTAAACTCATAAAACAATCCGCCTAAAACCAATAAAAACATACCTATTGACGATGCTAATGCAATTGTACTACCAGTACGTATCACCTGAGGTTCAAACTTAAAATCAATAGTATGATTTCCTTTAGGTATTTCAAGGCCTCTCAGCAAATAATTAACCCTAAAATGAGGAGTTAAAGCACCGTCAATATAAGCATTCCAACCATTTTTATAGTACATTTCAGAAAATACCGCTACACCATCATGTGTATTTGATGCACTATAAATTAAATGATTGGGCTTATAAGACGTTAATGTAATATTTGCTAATGAATCTAATTGATATGTAGGTTTAACTAGCGATTGATTTTCTAAAACTACTGCTTGTTTTTTTAAGTTTAGCGTATCTAAAAGTAATATTTCTTCATCTGCTGTAGCAACTGTTTTTATATCTTCTACAAACCAAGAGTTCCCATTTGCATACGGATTATTTAATGCTATTAATCTACCTTCCTTTTCTTGAATAATATATTTCAAGTTTAACATGTTTACAACCGACATATTATTTCTACTCACATAAAAATCAAAAATATCTTCAGCTCGTTTTGGCTTAGCTGCATGGTACCCTCCAAACGCTTTATGAAAATAGGATGTTCTTGCAGTATTAAATGGATTATTGCTAAAGTCTAACACTCGGTAATGCGTTGTATCCTTTAGTATTTGGGCGTCTGCAGCAGTCATTTGAAATGGTTGATTCACTTGCTTTGCCATGACAAAATCGTCTGAATTAACATAACGTTTATCTACCCCTACTAAATCAATTATTATTAAACATCCAACAACTATTAATACTACATTTTCTTTAAACTTCCCTTTTAGATGCAACCATAATGCAGTAGCAGTAAGCAGTACAAAAACAAAAGAGCGCAACACGTCTTTTGTAAATAATGACTCACGTTCTCCTTTAATTAATTTCAAGAAATCAGGTCCGTAATTTTCAAGAAGCATTCCGTCTCTATTACTTACAAAATTAAATAAACTGCCTTTTAAAACATAAAAAGCAATTGCTAAACCACCCGTTATACCAATTGTATACTTTAAAGCTTTAAGTTTATCGTCCTTTTGTTCATAGTTGTTTAAAAATCTATATAATCCAAAAACTGCTAAAATAGGGACTACTAATTCAATGATAACCTGAATAGAACTTACTGCTCTAAACTTGTTGTAAAGCGGCATGTAATCAATAAACAAATCTGTTAAGAAATTGAAGTTTTTACCCCATGAGAGTAATAACATTAATACTCCGCCAATGACAACCCATTTTTTTAAACGTCCTTTTACTAAAAATAAGCCTAAAACAAAAAGGAAAATAACTACAGCTCCAATATACGCTGGTGCTGCTACATAACTTTGATCTGACCAATACATTAATTGCCCTGCAAATTGCTGTGCTTCTGTACTTGATATACCAAATAAACGCTGCATTTTTTTAACCACATCAGAGTCTCTATCTATAGGTTCATTATTAGAGCCTCCAAATAAACGTGGCACAAACAAGTTTAAACTTTCAGATACGCCATAACTATACTCTGTAATGTATGCTTTACTTAGTCCGCTTGTTCCTTCATTTTTTGAACCGTCTGAATTTATAGTTAATTCACTTTTGCTCCTGGTACTTTCTTTAGCATATTCAGATGTGGCCATTAAATTAGTCGCATTCAAACCTAAAGAAAATATTACAGCTAGAGTAAGCAATCCTATAGATGTGAAATAGTGTTTTAATTCTTTCTTTTTAAAGGCATCAACAACATAAACTAACCCAATAATAATTACTAATAATAGCAAATAATAGGTCATTTGAAAGTGGTTAGCACTCAACTCTAATCCCATAGCTATGGCTGTGGTTATAAATCCTAACACATATTTTTTTCTAAAAACTAAAAAAATACCTGCTAAAACTAATGGCATATAGGCAATTGCATGTGCTTTTGCATTATGCCCTACTCCCAATATAATAATAAAATATGTAGAAAACCCAAAGGCAAAACTACCTAAAAGAGCATATCGCCAATCTACTTTTAAGACTAATAAAAGTAGATAAAAACAACAAAAATATAAAAACACATAATCTGCAGGTCTTGGCAAAAAACGCAGTAAACTGTCTAACTTTTTAATATAATTATGTGGATATTTTGCACCTAATTGATAGGTTGGCATCCCTCCAAAAGCGGCATCTGTCCAATATGTTTCTTGTCCTTCTTCTTTTTGGAAGTCTTTTTGTTGTTTAGACATTCCAATATATTGTGTAATGTCAGATTGTTTAATTTGTTTACCTTGTAAAATAGGTGAAAAATAAAGAACAGCTGTTATTATAAATAATAAAACAGCTGCTATATGCGGTAGTACTTTTTTAAACGATAAATTCATGTGATAAATCTAATCAATTTCTTCAAAATCAATGTACTCACCTACCTTTTTTGTTGAAGTTCTTTTATGTATTGGTTCTTTTGGTTGTTGCTGCTGCTGTTGTGCTTCTTGACGGTGTTGAAATTGTTCTTTTACTTTCTGTTCCATTTTACCTGCAGCGTATTTCATTAACATTGGGGCAAAAATTCTCATTAAGAATTTTCCAATGTAATACACGGCCATAATTATTACAATAGTTCTTAATAATTGATATATCATATTCTTAATCTTTTACTCTAAAATTGTTATTACACATGGCGTTATTACTACAAAGCTACATAAAATTAGTGATGCACAAAGTTGATAACATTTTTTTAACTTGTGAAGGCTTATATTTTAAAAGAAAATGTATTTTTATATCCATAATTACAAAAAAACATTCAAGCATGACTTTATTTAGAGTTTTATTTTTAGTGTTCTGTTTTACAAGCTTCAGCACTTACGCCCAATATACAGAAACAATAAACTCCAACAGACCTGGAGCTTCATCAGGAGCCTATGCTGTAGGAATAAATGTCATACAAGCAGAAGGTGGTTTTATTTACAATAAAAATAATCATGAATTACAAGATGCTGAATTTGGTGGCGCAGGTTTAGAATATGAATTTAGATATGGTGTCTGGAAAGAAGCTTTTGAAGTTAATTTAAGTGGTAGTTTTCAATCAGGAAAAGTCACTGATAATTTTTTAGGAACATCAGAGTCAGTTGGAAATTTTAGGATGAATACCATTGGTGCTAAATACTTATTTTTTGACCCATATAAAAAGAAAGAAGGTGATGCTGAAGAAAAACCCAACTTATACAGCTGGCATGCAAATCATAAATTTCAATGGAAAACCTTAATTCCTTCCGTTGCAGTATATGCTGGCATGAATTTTAATATTACAAATACTCCGTTTGTATATGGTAGCAACTTTAACTTCTACGGCTTAGAAGAACCAACAATATCGCCAAAAATCATGTTAATTACTCAAAATAATTGGTCTGGAGGCTGGGTATTTACAATGAACTTTATTGGAGATCGTGTGTTTATGACCGACTACCCTATTTACTCTTACATTTTAACACTAACACATGCTTTAAGTGAAAAAGCAGCTGTATTTGGAGAGCACCAAGGTATCATAAATGATATCTATTCAGACTCGTTATTCAGATTTGGGGGAGCGTATTTGTTATCCAAAGATATTCAGTTAGATGCTGGAGTTACTCTAAATACTAAAAACACCCCTTCTGTCTTTGGCTTAAATGTTGGATTCTCTTATCGCATGGATTTTCATAAAGATCCAGAAAACAACAATAGTGCAGAAGATGAAAAAGAGCGCAAAGATAATGCTGATGGAAAAAACAGAAAAAAGAAAAAGAAAGACGGGAGCGGTGATAAAGAAAAGAAAAGTAATAAGGATGTTATCGATTTTAATAACTAAGCTCTCATAAAAACAATGAGTCGTCCTAAAATAGGTTGACAGTTTTTAATAAATTAAACTAAACCAGAGAAGTTAACTTCTCTGGTTTTTTTGTTGTGTACAAAGTTAGGTGCTTTCATACTTAAACTCAAATGTGGCCTTTTGCTATTATAAGTTTCTATAGATTCTTTTATTAACTGTTTTAATTCTTTTCCATTGTTGCATTTGTAAATTAAAAATTCCTGTTTTAAAATGCCGTTTATACGTTCAGCTAATGCATTTTGGTAGCAATCATACCCATCAGTCATTGATGGTTTTACTTGGTGCTTTTGTAATGCTTTTTGATAAACAGAGGCGCAGTATTGTAAGCCACGATCGGAGTGGTGTATCAACTCTTTATTTGAGTTCCTTTTTTTGATAGCCATATTAAAAGCTTTCACTACGTTTTCCGCACTCATATCATCACTTAATTCATATCCTACAATTTTTCTGCTATAAGCATCTGTCACTAAAGAGAGATAATGTGTCTTTTCTCTACTTTTTATATAAGTAATATCGCTTACAAAAATGTGTTCTGGACGCTGTGGACTTGTTTGCTTTAATAGGTTTGGATGTTTTCTAAGCCAATGTTTAGAGTTTGTCGTTTTTGTATAGTTCTTCTTTGGTTTTATTAATAAATGTTCTGTTTTTAAATAAGTAAATAAGGCATCTCTCCCTATTTTTATTTGGTGTTTATCAAATTCTGGTTTTAGTAAATAGTACAATTTACGTGTGCCTATTCTTGGCATTTCTTTACGAACATCTAGAACTAAAGGTTTTATTTTAGACAAAACCTTAGATCGTGCTTCTTTACGTTTTTGTGCTTGATAAACAGCTTGTCTACTTATCCCTAACAACCTACAAGAACGTGCAATGACTATTGCTTTGTCTTGTTTGATGATTTGGATTGTTGGGATAAAAGCTTTTTTCTGATAGAGGTACCGAATTGTTTGTCTTAGACATCTATCATGGTGTTTAAAAGAAGATTTCTTAATTTCTCGTCTTCCAACTCTTTCTCTAAACGTTTTATCTTTTGGACTGGTGTTTCTTTGGCTTTTGGCAAAACAGTTAAATTAGGATTACTCCAATCTAAAGTACCATATTTTCTTAACCAGACCAAAACAGTACTTCTGCCTTGAATACCATAAATTTTTTGAATCTGTTTGTAGGTGTAATTGCCTTTTTCTACCTCGGATACCAAGGCTAATTTAAAGCCTAAATTGTAATCGCGTTGAGTGCGTTTAACCCGTTTGTTCTCTTTACTCTTCATAATAAGTCGATTTTGTGTCAACTTATTTCAGGATGGGACAACCACATAAAAAAAACCTCTTGAAATCAAGAGGCTTTTTTATATAATCAATATGATATTATCTAGTCAAATACATTTTACGCCTTGAATACAAGTCATAAAATTGATCATCTTTTAAGTCATCTATAAACAAAATACTTTCTCCTGTACTTTTCATTTCTGGACCTAACTGTTTGTTTACATTCGGGAATTTATTGAAAGAGAACACCGGCTGCTTTATAGCATACCCTTTTAACTGCGGATTAAATGTAAAATCTGTCACTTTAGCCCCTAACATCACTTTAGTTGCAAAGTTCACATATGGCTGCCCATATGCTTTTGCAATAAACGGCACTGTTCTAGACGCCCTAGGGTTCGCTTCAATAATATACACTTTATCATCTTTTATAGCAAACTGAATGTTTATTAATCCTTTTGTTTCAAGTGCTAAAGCAATAGTTTTAGTATGATCTTTAATTTGCTGCATTACAAACTCACCCAAATTAAACGGTGGTAAAGTTGCATTTGAATCTCCTGAATGCACACCACAAGGCTCAATATGTTCCATTATCCCAATAATCTGAACATTCTCTCCATCACAAATCGCATCTGACTCAGCTTCAATAGCTCCTGCTAAATAATGATCTAACAATAGTTTATTTCCTGGAATTGTTCTCAGTAAATCAAACACATGTTCTTCAAGTTCTTGCTTATTTATTACAATTTTCATTCCTTGCCCTCCTAATACATATGAAGGACGTACTAATATTGGAAAATCTAATTCATCTGCAATTACCAAAGCTTCAGCTACAGTTTCAGCAACACCAAATTCAGGATAAGGAATGTTATTATCTTTTAATATTTTAGAAAAACTACCTCTATCTTCTGCTAAATCTAATGCTTTATAAGATGTTCCAATAATTTTAATACCATAACGCTCTAGTTTTTCAGCTAACTTTAAAGCTGTTTGCCCACCCAACTGAACAATAACTCCTTCTGGTTTTTCATGACGAATAATATCATATATATGCTCCCAAAAAACTGGTTCAAAATACAATTTATCTGCTGTATCAAAGTCTGTAGAAACAGTTTCTGGGTTACAGTTAATCATAATTGTTTCATAACCTTCTTCTGCTGCAGCTAGCACACCATGTACACAACAATAATCAAATTCAATCCCTTGCCCTATTCTATTTGGCCCTGAACCTAAAACTATTATTTTCTTTTTATCAGAAACCTCACTCTCATTATGCACATAACGAGTTCCGTTTGCTAATTCAACCTCACTTTCAAATGTAGAGTAGTAATACGGTGTTTTTGCTGTAAATTCTGCCGCACACGTATCAACTAACTTATAAACCCTATTAATATTTAACTCGTCACGTTTATTATACACCTGACTCTCTAAACATTTTAGCATATGAGCAATTTGTCTATCTCCATATCCTTTTTGCTTCGCTTCCAACAACAATTCTCTTTCAATAGTGTCTATTGTATACGTAGCTATTTCTTTTTCTAAGTGGTACAACTCCTCGTACTGACGCAAGAACCACATATCAATTTTTGTGATTTCGTGAATCCTACTTAATGGAATTCCAGTTGCTATGGCATCATAAATAACAAACACGCGATCCCAACTTGCATGCTCTAACTTACTTAAAATGGTATTGTAATCTGTTTCTCCTTTTCCATCAGCACCTAAACCATTACGTTTTATTTCTAATGATTGTGTTGCTTTGTGTAATGCCTCTTGGAACGAACGTCCAATTCCCATTACTTCTCCTACAGATTTCATTTGTAAACCTAAGGTTCTGTCTGACCCTTCAAATTTATCAAAGTTCCAACGTGGTATTTTAACTATTACATAATCTAACGTTGGCTCAAATAATGCTGACGTTGATTTAGTAATTTGATTATCTAACTCATCTAAATGATACCCCATAGCTAATTTAGCAGCAATTTTCGCAATAGGATATCCAGTTGCTTTTGATGCTAATGCAGATGAACGCGATACACGAGGATTTATTTCAATAGCAATAATTTCTTCTTTATCATCAGGTGACACAGCAAATTGCACGTTACATCCTCCTGCAAAATCACCAATACTACGCATCATATGTATAGCCATATCACGCATTTTTTGATAGGTTACATCAGAAAGTGTCATTGCTGGTGCTACTGTAATTGAATCTCCAGTATGAATCCCCATAGGATCCATATTTTCAATAGAACAAATAATCACAACATTATCATTTGCATCACGAAGTAATTCTAATTCATATTCTTTCCAACCTAGCAGAGCTTTATCAATCATCACCTCGTGAATTGGAGACACTTCCAAACCATGAGTTAACAATCTATCAAAATCTTCTTCATTATGCACAAAGGCAGCCCCTGCTCCACCTAGAGTAAACGAAGCTCTAATTACTAGTGGAAAACCAAACTCCTGTGCTATTTCTTTACCTTCTAAAAAAGATGTTGCTGTAGCCTGTGGCGCCATTGGAATTCCAATTTTCGCCATTAAGTTTTTAAACTGTTCTCTATCCTCTGTAATATTAATTGCTGCAATATCAACCCCAATAATTTCAACACCAAAATCTTCCCAAATTCCTTTTTCATCTGCTTCAATACATAAATTTAATGCTGTTTGCCCACCCATAGTTGGTAAAACAGCATCTATTTGAGGATGATCTTTAAGTATTTGAATAATTGACTTGGTATTTAAAGGTTTTAAATACACATGATCTGCCATAGACGGATCTGTCATTATTGTTGCTGGGTTAGAATTTATAAGGATTGTCTCTATCCCATCTTCACGCAGTGAGCGTAAGGCTTGAGTTCCTGAGTAATCAAACTCACAAGCTTGACCAATAACAATTGGTCCTGAACCTATTAATAAAATCGATTTTAAATCTTCTCTTTTCGGCATGTTGTGTTGTAATTTATTTGTGTTGCAAAAATAAGTGACTTTTGGGTAAAAAAAAAGGTGTTACCATTAGGAACACCTTTCTATTATTAACTAGTTGTTAACAATTATTTTTTATGTCTTGGCTCACAAGACACTGTTAATTTCTTTCTTCCTTTAGCTCTTCTTCTAGCAAGAACTTTTCTTCCATTTACTGAAGCCATTCTATCTCTAAAACCGTGTTTATTTCTTCTTTTTCTTTTTGATGGTTGAAACGTTCTTTTCATTTTATCGTATCTTTAAAAACTTTCTTACTTAATTAAAAATTTAGCGTATTTCTATTCCGCTAAAATGTGTCGGCAAAT
>CAJXHW010000035.1 GCA_913054565.1 uncultured Kordia sp.
AAAAAATTACAACCAGAGCGTATTGCATATCATCCAGATGCTATTGAAATTAGAGCTAATTGGGATGTTAATGAACAATTTACATTAAAGTAAATGCATCTTTATCATTTAAAAAGTTAAATTTTTCACGTATAGTTGCTAGTTCGTCTTTTACTAATGTTGTGCTTATAGCTGTTTCATCATCTTCCACTAATTGGCAAAGATTATTTCCTAGTGCATCATGAATAACAGAGTTTCCTGAATAATTATTACCATTTGGATCTGTTCCTACTCTGTTTAACCCAATAACATAACTCATGTTTTCAATAGCACGTGCTATTAGTAGAGTTTTCCAAGCGTTAATTCTTGGTTTAGGCCAATTAGCAACGTAAATTAATGCGTCGTAGTTTTGAGTGTTTCTTGACCATACCGGAAAACGCAAATCATAACAAATTAAGGGGCAAATTCGCCATCCTTTATAAGTGATAATTACTTGACTTGTGTCATTTTTATATTGTTTATGTTCACCTGCTAATGTAAATAAATGACGTTTGTTATATGTATGAATTTCTCCTTTAGGAGTTGCAAATATAAACCGATTGTAATAATTGTTATGTTCTTTTATAACGATACTACCACAAATTGCACTGTTTTTTTCTTGAGCTATTTTTTTCATCCACAAAACAGTTTTACCATCCATATCTTCAGCTAATGCTTTTGGATGCATGGTAAAACCTGTAGTAAACATTTCAGGAAGCACGATTACATCGGTAGCTTCCTGAATTGCATTTATTTTTTGTTCAAAATTGATCCGATTTTGAACAGCATTTTCCCATACTAGATTAGATTGAATACAGGTTACTGTCAGATGGTTTGCCATTATTAAAGTTTTTTTAATTTTTTACCAGCTTTACCCACTTTGTCTTTTAAATCAGACAATTTTTCTAGGTATTTTGTTTCTTTAACGGGGCTTAATTTACCTCTTCTTTTAAGTTTTTCATATTTTTTAGATGCATGATCTAGCTTGCTTTGCGCTCTATTAAGTGCTTTTTCTGCATTAGCTTTTTTCTTAGCTTCTTTTTCTGCTTTTTTAAGCTTTTTAGCTGCCTTTTTTTGCTCTTTTTCAATAGCCTTAAGCTTCTTTTCTTGTTCTTTTATACGTTTAGCTGCTTCTTTTTCAGCTTTAATAGCCTCTTTTTTCTTTTTTTCTAGTGCTTTTTCGGTATTTTTAGCTTCTTTTATTTTTTTAAGCTCAATTTTATGGGCTTTATAGACTGCTTCTTTGTCTGTTGCAGTTAATAATGTAGTAACATCTTCATTATTTTGATATATTTTTTTTCCTTTAATGTTGTATGTATTGCTGTTATGAGTTACCTCTTGAGCAAAGAATAATGTACAAGTGAATAGCAATAGATACGTAAAAATAGATTTCATAAGTATTAAGTTTTAAAATTAGTCAATGATATGTAAAGCTATAAAAAGGTATGGCTTTGTGCATTAACGGTATGTCATAAATAATGCCAAAAATGAATTTTATATTGAATTGATAATTTCTGAAGCTTTTTTAAGTGTTTTTTCAGTTTTAGCAAAACAAAACCGTAGTACTTTATAATCAGTGTGGTTTTCATTAAAAACTGACATAGGTATGGAGGCCAGTTTGAACTCTGAAGTTAATCGTTTGGCAAAAACAACATCGTTTTCTTGAGTGATATCACTAAAGTCCAGTACTTGAAAATAGGTGCCTTTTGAAGGGATTATTTTAAAGCGAGATTCTTTGATTAGCTCTAAAAAGAAGTCTCTTTTTTGCTGATAGAAGCTAGGAAGATTTTCATAATGTTGAGGTTCATTAATATAGTCTGCAATGGCTTTTTGCATGGGGTGGTTTACACAAAACACATTAAATTGATGTACTTTTTGAAACTCTACCATTAGTTCTTTTGGCGCACAACAATAGCCTAGTTTCCACCCTGTATTATGAAATGTCTTTCCAAATGAGGCTACTATAAAACTATGTTCTTTTAAAATAGGAAACAGGCATGCACTTTGGTGCTGTTCGTCATCAAAAATAATATGTTCATAAACTTCGTCACTTAAAACAATGATGTTAGTGCCTTTAACTAACTCCTGTAATTGTAACATATCCTGATTAGAAAATACGGTTCCACTAGGGTTGTGTGGTGTATTGATGATAATCATTCTTGTTCTAGAATTGATTTTATTTTTTACGTCATTCCAATTAACTCCATAAGATGGAGCCTCTAATTGAATAGAGACTGTTTTCCCTCCGTTTAAAGCAACAGTAGGTTCATAACAATCGTATGCAGGGGTAAATATGATAACTTCATCTTTTGGTTTAATAAAGGCAGATATGATGGTGTAAATGGCTTGAGTTGCGCCAGCTGTGACTGTAATTTCAAATTCCGGATTATAGGTTGTTTTGTATAAGTGCGTAAATTTAGTTGCAATAGCTTCTCGTAGATCTATTGCACCTGCCATTGGTGCGTATTGGTTATAGCCTGATTGCATTGCTTTAGTCACTAATTCCAATAGTTTAGGATCACTTTTAAAGTTAGGAAACCCTTGTGATAAGTTAATGGCATTATGTTGATGTGCTAAACCACTCATAACTGAAAAGATTGATGGTTCGACACGAGGTAGTTTTGATTGAAAGTTAAGGAGACTCATAAATAAAGATAATTAATATCTAAATGTACGGAAATCAAAAAACCCAAGCAATACAATTACTTGGGTTTTGTTATATAATGTTTGATTAAGATTTACCCTTTCAAACTCGCTTTCATAAATTCAGAATTCATACGAGCGATGTTCTCTAAAGAAATCCCTTTAGGACATTCAATCTCACATGCTCCAGTGTTGGTACAGTTACCAAAACCTTCTAAATCCATTTGAGCAACCATATTTTGTACTCTTTCCGTTGCTTCTACACGCCCTTGAGGTAATAAAGCATATTGACTTACTTTAGCACCAACAAATAACATTGCAGACGAATTTTTACAGGTAGCTACACAAGCACCACAACCAATACAAGTTGCAGCGTCCATTGCGTCATCTGCATCTTGTTTAGGAATTGGAATAGCATTGGCATCTTGCGTGTTTCCAGACGTATTTACAGAAATAAACCCTCCAGCTTGTTGAATACGCTCAAACGATGTTCTGTCTACTACTAAATCTTTTATAACAGGAAATGCAGTAGCTCTAAATGGTTCAATTGTAATAGTATCACCATCATTAAACATACGCATGTGTAACTGACAGGTTGTTACGCCTCTATCAGGACCATGTGCTTCACCATTAATGTACATTGAACACATACCGCAAATTCCTTCACGACAGTCATGATCAAATGCAACTGGTTCATCACCTGAGTTTACTAATTGTTCATTTAAAACATCCATCATTTCTAAAAATGACATATGCTCTGAAATATCGGTAACGTTATAATCGACCATCTGACCTTTGTCATTAGCGTCTTTTTGTCTCCAAATTTTTAGTGTTAAATTCATAATGTCAATGTTATTTGTATGAACGTTGTTTTAATTCAATATCGTTAAACTCTAATTGTTCTTTATGTAAAACTGCATCTGCAGGTTCGCCTTTATATTCCCAAGCAGCTACATACGCATAATTTGCATCATCACGTTTTGCTTCTCCTTTTTGTAAGCCATCTAATTCAACAGACTCTTCTCTAAAGTGACCTCCACAAGATTCGTTTCTGTTTAATGCATCTTTAGCAAATAATTCTCCTAATTCTAAGAAATCCGCCACTCTTCCTGCTTTTTCCAACTCAGGATTCATTTCATTTGCGTTACCAGGCACTTTTACTTCTTTCCAGAACTCTTCACGAATAGCTTTAATTTCAGCCATCGCTTCTGTTAATCCTTTTTCGTTACGAGCCATTCCTACTTTATCCCACATGATTTTCCCTAATTTCTTATGGAAATAATCAACAGATTTAGTACCCTTATTATTTATAAAGAAGTTGATACGTTCAGTAACTTCTTTTTCTGCTTCGTCAAACTCTTTAGTATCCGTTGGTATTTTACCAGTACGGATATCGTTAGATAAATAATCACCAATTGTATATGGTAATACGAAATACCCATCTGCTAAACCTTGCATTAACGCAGAAGCTCCAAGTCTGTTTGCGCCGTGGTCAGAGAAGTTTGCTTCCCCAATGCAATACAAACCGTCAACTGTAGTCATTAAGTTATAATCAACCCAAACACCACCCATTGTGTAATGTGTTGCAGGGTAAATCATCATTGGTGTTTTGTATGGATTTTCATCTACGATTTTCTCATACATTTGGAATAAGTTACCGTATTTAGCTTCTACAACCGCTTGTCCTAACTCATATACTTTATCAGCAGAAGGATTGTTAATTCCTTTTAATTTAGCTTGTTCTTTACCGTAACGGTCAATTGCCGATTTAAAATCTAAGTAAACTGCTTCTCCTGTTTGGTTTACACCGTAACCAGCATCACAACGTTCTTTTGCTGCACGAGAGGCAACATCACGAGGTACTAGGTTACCGAAAGCAGGATATCTTCTTTCTAGGTAATAATCGCGTTCGTCTTCAGATAAATCTGTAGGTTTTTTACGTCCTTCACGAATGGCCATTACATCGTCCATACTTTTAGGAACCCAAATTCGTCCGTCATTACGTAATGATTCTGACATTAACGTTAATTTAGACTGGTAATCACCTGAACGAGGAATACATGTTGGGTGAATTTGTGTATAACAAGGATTTGCGAAATACGCTCCTTTTTTATGAATCTTCCATGCTGCAGTAGCATTAGACCCCATTGCGTTTGTTGATAAGAAATAGACATTTCCGTAACCTCCAGAAGCAATAACAACAGCGTGAGCAGAATGACGCTCAATTTCACCGGTAATTAAGTTACGTGCAATAATACCACGTGCTTTACCATCAACCTTTACAACATCTAACATTTCATGACGGTTGAACATTTCAATTTTACCACGAGCAATCTGACGGTTCATTGCAGAATATGCTCCTAATAATAACTGTTGTCCAGTTTGTCCTTTAGCGTAAAATGTTCTTGACACTAATACCCCTCCAAACGAACGGTTATCTAACAATCCACCATAATCACGTGCAAAAGGAACTCCTTGAGCAACACATTGATCAATAATGTTTGCAGACACCTCAGCTAAACGGTGTACGTTAGCTTCACGAGAACGGTAATCACCACCTTTTACGGTATCGTAAAATAAACGGTAAGATGAATCTCCATCTCCTTGATAGTTTTTTGCAGCGTTAATACCTCCTTGAGCTGCAATTGAATGCGCTCTACGTGGAGAATCTTGATAAGCAAATGCTTTTACATTATATCCTAATTCAGCTAAAGTTGCCGCAGCAGAACCTCCTGCTAACCCTGTTCCTACCACAATAACGTCTATTAAACGTTTGTTAGCAGGGTTTACTAAATCAATTTTATCTTTGTAAGAAGTCCATTTATCCTTTAAAGGACCCTTTGGTGTTTTTGAATCTAAAGTAGCCATACTAATTGTGTATTAATGTGAATGATTGAAATAGTGTACCAATGCAATAATCATAAATCCTACAGGAATTAAGATTGCGTAAAGTTTACCAAAAGTTTTCAATCCTTTAGTATATTTATTGTTTGCCCCCATTGATTGGAAAGCAGAATTGAATCCGTGTAAAAGGTGCATTGCCAAGAAAGCAAAAGCACCAACATAAGCACCTACTCTTGCAGGGTGATGGAATTTTTCTTGTAATTCATGGAAATACCTGTATTCTCCATTGTGTAAACCAGACCAGTCACCTTGAATAAATTTGGTGTTTATTTCTGGAAACCAGAAGTCTATAAAGTGTAATATCATAAATGCTAAAATAGCAGCTCCAGTCCAAATCATGTTTCTACTCATCCAAGTAGAATTTGCTGCTCCGTTGTTTTGTGCATATTTAACTTTTTGTGCACTCCAATTTTTTGCTTCTAATACTAGTCCCATTACAAAGTGAAAAACAACTCCGAAAATTAATACAGGTTGCATTACATACTGTATTAAAGGGTTTGTTCCCATAAAATGAGATAATTCGTTAAATGTTGCCCCGTGGTCAGGAAAAATAGATGTTAAGTTAATTACAAAGTGTTGTAACAAGAAAAACATAAGGAAGAAGGCAGAGATTGCCATTGCAAATTTTCTTCCAATTGATGATTTTAATAATCCGCTCATTGTATATGTTGAGTTAGTGAAATTCAAGCAAATTTAATTTTAATCAGGTGTTAAACAAAACTATCCCTCAATTTTATCGCTTATTTAGAATGTGTTTAAAGTAAACAATGGTTATATTTAGCCAGTATATAACTTATTTCATGAAAATTTATCTCTTATCGGTTAGCGGTAGCTTGTATTCTACACAACGTTTATTTAATGAAGCGTCTAGAAGGGGGCACTATATTAGAATAATAGATCACACTAAATGCGGCATTTTATTTGATGACAATCAGCCTAAAATTCTGTTTAATAAAGAAGATGTGACCAATTTTTCCGATGCAATTATTCCTAGGATTGGTGCATCATATACAGAACATGGCTTGGCTATTGTCAATCAATTTGAAAAAATGGGGAATTATAATATTGCTAGTGCACTAGGTATTTTAAGGTCACGAAATAAGTTACTCACTATGCAACATATGGTGGCTAATAAAATTCCAATTCCGAAAACATTATACACTAAAAACACCTTGCTTTTAAAAGAACAATTGAATTTGTTAGAAGGCGAGCAATGTATTATAAAATTTTTAGAAGGCACACACGGTTTAGGTGTTATGTTGGCGGAAAGTAAAAAATCAGCCATTTCAATAATTGAAACCATGCACAGTTTAAACAAGCCAATTTTAATACAAGAATTTGTTAAAGAATCTAACGGTGAAGATATTCGTGCTTATGTGGTTGGTGATAAAGTTGTAGCCTCTATGAAACGAAGCAGTGGAGGGAAAGATTTTAGGAGTAATGTACACCGTGGTGGCAGTACATCTGTGATTACTATGACAGATGAAGAACAACATATTGCAGTAAAAACAGCACAATGTTTGGGCTTAGATGTTGCGGGGATAGATTTAATTCGTTCTAAAAATGGGCCATTGGTTATAGAAGCCAATTCTTCTGCAGGTTTGGAAGGTATTGAAGGGGCTACCAAAGTCAATATTGCTGGCGAAATTATTAAGCTAATTGAAAAAAACGTTAAAAAATAATATAAAATGACAACACAAGACATCGCAAACAGATTGGTGGATTTATGCCGACAAGAGAAACACCCACAAGCACAAGAGGAATTGTATCATGAGGATATTGTTAGTGTAGAAGATGAAAAATCAGGGCAGCCCATTACTAAAGGTATGGCAGCCATTAGAAAAAAAACCATTGCTTGGGACGATGCCGTGGTAGAAATTCATGATGCCAAAGTTTCTGATCCTATTGTAACAGGTAATTATTTTGCCGTAACTATGGAAAATGAGATTACCTTTAAAGAGCACGGACGCGTAAACATCTCAGAAATTTGTGTGTATGAAGTTAAAAATGGTAAAATTGTAAGAGAACAGTTTTTTTATGATATGTAATTTTTTATAAATACAGTCATTCATTATTAAAATTAAACCATTCATTAAATAATGTTAATGTATTCAAACCAATAATGTAGCTTTGAAATATGAAGCGTATATTTAACAAACTTGCAGTTGTTTTTTTCTTTTTCGTAACATTTATAGCGTTTGCACAACAACCAGCTTATATACATTTAACAGAAAAAGATGGTTTGCCGGACAAAGAGTTTTATGATGTTATTGAAGATGATACTGGTATAATTTGGTTAGCTGCAGATAAAGGTTTATTTAAATATGATGGTGCTAATTATACATCATTAACTCACCCTAAACAGATAGGTCTTTCTGTGTTTCAGTTACAAAAAGATAGTGATAATGCTATTTGGTTTACCAATACAGCCAACCAACTGTTTTATGTTAAAAATGATAAAATTACACTTTTTAAAAACTTAAAATCACAATTTTTAGGAAGCTTAGCATCCTTAATTGTGCACAAGGATTTTATTGTATTACATACTGTACACAGGCATATTATTATTCATAGAATTACTGGCGAAATATTGTATAATAAAAGTATAGGAAAGACTAAGGAGGGTATTAGAGTATACAATAGTATTGAACCAATAATTATTAATAACAAGTTGTATTTTGGAGATAGTTATAATAATTATCACGAGATAGATTTAACAACATTTTCTACTAGGTATTTAAAACTTGCTAACAAGAACCACAGAAAAGCAACTGTTCGTAACACCTCAGTGCAAATAAAAATTGACAATCAAATAATATACTACACAAATTACATAAATAATGAAAGTAAACAAAAAGTATTTTATAGAGTTCCGTCTGATTTTTCGTCCAAAGCCATAAAATTACAATCAAAACTACCTGATGTTCGTATTGTTGATGTTCACGAGTTTGATAATCAAATTTGGTTTAGTACAAATAAAGGAGTGTATGTGTGTGAGTTAATCAATGATGAATTAAGGGTAATTCGTCATCTGTTTCGTAATAATTTTGTGACAAGGGTTATACAAGATGTAAATAAAAATTATTGGTTAACAACTTTAAACAACGGGGTGTTTGTAGTTCCGAATATTGAAATAAACCAAATAGATATTCCTTTAGATAAAAGTCAAATCTCAACTCTTTTTTTAGGCGATACCAATGAATTGTTATTAACATCTTCCAAAGCAAAAGTGTATAGATATAATGTGAAAAATAAAAATATAGATACATTAGCTTTTCAAGATAATGAGCGGTTTCATCATATAGTATTCAATCACTTTACAAAAGAATACTACTTGTACTTAATAGATTATATACAAGTATTTGATAAGAAGCTTAATTTAAAAAATCAATTCGGGGATGTTTCAGCTGTTAAAAAATTATGTTTTATTAATGAAAACACCTTAATTTTTGCCGCATCAAGTGTTATTAGAAAAGGTTCTGTAAATAAATTTGGGTTTAACCAAATGTTCAAAAATAGTATAAGAGGCTATACCTGTTTGTATGATTATAAAAGTCAGCGGTCTTGTTTTGGTACCGCAAATGGTTTTTTTACGTATGATGAAAACTGGGTAGAAAAAGAAATTTTATTTCAAGGTCAGTCAATTTATGTAAATACTTTGGCACAAACAACGGATGGGCTTTTATGGTGTAGTACTTTTAAAAACGGAGTTTTTGTGATAAAAGATGAACAAATAGTTGCTCATTATACCACTGAAAATGGCTTGCTATCTAATAAGAACAGATATATACGTGCCAAAAATAATACAGTTTGGCTGGCAGGTGAAGAAGGAATTCAAAAATTAAATACTGAAACAAATACCTTTAGTAATTTAACTAAACAAAACGGACTGCCATCATATAGCTTTAAAGGTTTTGAGTTAGTTAATGATAAAGTTTTTGTAAACACATCGACTCAATTATTTTCTTTTGATTCGGAAAAAGTATTTCAAACAAAAAAAATTCTAGAGCCATATATAACCTCAATTACTATTGATGGAAATAAGCAAAAACTGCAAACAAAATATACGTTAAATCATCATCAGAAAAAAATAAATATTGCGTTTAACTCTAATGGTTTTTTAAGTAAAAGTAATGTGGTTTATGACTATAGGTTATTAGGCTACAATGATAATTGGGAAAGAGTTTTTTTAGGATTGAGCCAAGTTAATTTTAATAATTTATCTCCTGGAAGTTACGAGTTTCAGCTAAAAGCATCTAACGGAAGTGATGTGTCACAAGTAAAAAAAATTAGATTTGTAATTAAAGGAATTTTTTACAAACAATGGTGGTTTTCAGTTTTAGTATCATTGGTAGTAATTGGTGTGTTTTGGCTCTATTTTAAAAAAACAAACAAACGGTTAAAGGAAAAACAAAAATTGCTTTTGGAGGCGCAGCATAAAGAGTTGGAAAATGTATTTTTAAAGTTAGAAAGCCTCCGAAGCCAAATGAATCCGCACTTTATATTTAATGCCTTAAACTCAATACAGGATTACATTATTCATAATGAACAAAAATTAGCGCGAAAATATTTAGTCAAATTTTCCAGATTAATCCGAATTTATTTAGAACACAGTCAAGAGGAAACAATTAGTTTAAAAGAAGAAGTAGACGCGTTACAGTTGTATTTAGATTTAGAAAAAGATCGTTTTGAAGATTCTTTTGAGTTTAGTTTAAATATCGAAGGAGAGGTTAATGAAGAAAACATACAAATACCTACATTTTTAATACAACCATATGTTGAAAACGCCATAAAACACGGCTTGTTGCATAAAAAAGATAAACGAAGTCTTAGCGTGTCATTTAATTTAAACAAGGGAGATAATACTTTAGAATGTATTATAAAAGATAATGGTGTTGGAAGAAAAGCATCAGCTAAAATAAATGCAAGACATTTAAAACCCAAATCCTTTTCTAGTGAAGCAAATCAAAAAAGGATTGACCTGCTAAATAAAACAAGAACACAGTCAATAAGTTTAGTTATACATGATGATTATGATGAAAATGATAAAGCTACAGGAACAAGTGTTATTTTAACTATTCCTATAGAAAAACCTACCATTTACTAAATAGTTAACCAAAGGTTACTTGCTTTGCAGTAGCTTTGAAAAAAAATATAAAACAGAAGTTATGAAAGCTATTATTATTGATGATGAAAATAAAGCTAGAAGCGTATTATCAGCTTTAATAAAAGAAGAATGTCCAGAAGTGGTAATTTTAGGAGAAGCTTCAGATTTGATTTCGGGTGTAACCTTAATAAAACAGCACCAACCAGATGTGGTGTTTTTAGATATTGAAATGCCTCAGCATTCAGGGTTGGAAATTTTAGATTTTTTTAATAGAGAAGCAATTAATTTCCAAATTATATTTACCACAGCATATAATCAGTATGCAATAGAAGCTTTAAAACTTTCAGCTATAGATTATTTATTAAAACCAATAGATGATGAAGAGTTAACTTTAGCAGTAAATAAAGCTAAAGTAGCCAAAGCAGACAATGAGGTTAATAGTCGTTTACAAAATATAGAAAAAGCTTTTCAAAAACTATCTCTAAATAAAATAGCGTTAG
>CAJXHW010000036.1 GCA_913054565.1 uncultured Kordia sp.
CATTGGTAGGAAAAGAAGCTTCGGCGATTTCTTTTTCTAGGTTCTGAACAATTTTTAATTCGGCTTCTTCTTGTAAGACCAACGCAAACTTAGACTGATACAATAAAGCTTTTATCAGCTGATTGCTGTTGTTCTTTTTCTTCGCCTTTTTATAAATGTTTCCAACTATTTCATTAGCTGACTTTGTTTTACCTTCTAACTCAAAGGTTTCAACTGTTTTCCAGTATTTTTCAAAGTTTTGTTGTGCTTGAGCTGTTGTAATAATGATAAGACTTAATATAGTTAGAGCTTTTTTCATATGCTGAATTTTATAGCTAAATAAAGATAAGCAAAAAGCATTCCAACCAATAATTTTTTATGAAGAAGTGCCGTGCTTAACAAATAATTTTATATTTTACAGTGTAATATTATGTATGTTTACACAGTATTTAATCAATGAAGCTTTTTTTTTACATATACTTAGTCTTTACAGGTGTAATTTTTTCGCAATCAACCGATTTTGAAAAAGGCGAGTTGCATTATAAAAATGCTGAATGGCAACTTGCTAAACCGTATTTTTTAAAGGTATTAGCACTTAATGAAACTAACATAAAAGCACAAGAGTATTTAGGTGATATTGCTGCTTATGTAAAAAATTGGAATAAAGCTTTAGAGTATTATAAACCGTTGGTGGAGGCTAATAAGAGTAATGCAAATTATCATTTTAAATATGGTGGTGTTTTGGCTTATAAAGCCCAGTCGTCTAATAAATTAAAAGCCCTAACCTTGGTGGGTGATATTAAAAAACATTTGCATAAAGCTGCTGATTTAGATAAAGGCCATATTGAAGCGCGTTGGGCTTTGGTTGAAATTTACATCAGTTTACCTGGGATTGTTGGTGGTAGTGAAACGAAAGCAAAATTTTATGCAAATGAGTTGCTTAACCTCTCTCCGGTTGATGGTCATTTGGCCTTAGGCTATGTAGCGGAATATAATAATAAACCAAAAGCTGCTGAATTCTATTATAAAAAAGCAATAGAGATTGGAGGTTCTGAACACACTTATAAAAAGTTGTCGAGGTTGTATGAAAAAAATAGTCAACCAGAAAAAGCCATATCGAATTATGAGGTTGCCTCAGCTAAATTTCAACGTAATCATTTAAACTATTTAATAGGTAAAGTATCAGCACAATACAATATTTCAATTGATAAAGGACTGGTGTATTTGCAGACTTATGTTCAAAATTACTCCGAAAAAGATGGTGTGCCAATATCTTGGGCGTATTATAGAATGGCACAGATTTACCGTTATAAGTCAGATAAACGCAAAGCTTATAATTACATACAAAAGGCATTACGAGAAAAACCAGATTTAAAAGAAGCACAAGAGGAAAAGAGGTTGATTTTAAAGATGAAATCTGAAGCATAACTTTTTTTAAAATCCCTATTCAAAAATTTAAATTCGCCATTCAATTTCCTATCTTTACGCATATAAGACAATAATTATGCGCATACATTTTATAGCTATTGGAGGAAGTGCAATGCACAACCTTGCTATGGCATTACAAACTAAAGGATATCAAATTACCGGAAGTGATGATACCATATTTGAACCATCAAAGTCACGTTTAGAAAAGAGAGGCTTATTACCTCAGGAATTTGGCTGGTTTCCAGAAAAAATAACTACTGATTTAGATGCTGTTGTATTAGGAATGCACGCCAAAGCTGATAATCCGGAATTATTAAAAGCGCAAGAATTAGGAGTAAAAATATACTCTTATCCTGAATTTTTATACGAACAATCAAAACATAAAACACGTGTTGTTATAGGAGGGTCTCATGGAAAGACAACCATAACTTCTATGATTCTTCATGTGATGAATTACCATAATAAAGCAGTAGATTATATGGTTGGAGCTCAATTAGAAGGGTTTGACACTATGGTGCACTTAACTGAAGAAAATGACTTTATTGTTTTGGAAGGCGATGAGTATTTGTCATCCCCAATTGACAGACGTCCGAAATTTCATTTATACAAACCAAATATCGCTTTGTTAAGTGGTATAGCATGGGATCATATCAATGTATTCCCTACATTGGAGAATTATGTAGAACAATTTGAAGCGTTCTTAAAGTGTATGTCTAACGCTGCAATCATGGTGTATAATGAAGAAGATCTATTAGTTAAAAAGGTGGTAGAAGAGTCCGATAAACATATGAAGCGTTACCCGTATCAGATTCCTGCTCATTTTATTGAGGATGGTCAAACCTACTTAGAAACTGAAGAAGGTCCTTTGCCAATTGAAGTATTCGGTAACCATAATCTGAGCAATTTAGCAGGAGCTAAATGGATTTGCCAACATATGGGAGTTGATGAAGATGAATTTTATGAAGCCATTGCAACATTTAAAGGAGCAAGCAAACGTTTAGAGAAAATAGCAGAAAGTAACGGTAAAGTAGCGTATAAAGATTTTGCGCATTCACCAAGCAAGGTGCAAGCAACAACTGCAGCTGTAGCTAAACAATACGTAACTAGGAAAACAATTGCCTGTTTAGAGTTACATACATATAGTAGTTTGAATGCAGAGTTTTTAAAAGAATATGCACATGCCTTAGATGCCGCAGATGAAGCAGTTGTATTTTATTCGCCAAAAGCAGTTGCTATTAAAAAATTAGAAGAAGTTTCTGAGCAACAAATATTTGATGCCTTTAAGCGTCAAGATTTAAAAGTATATACAACCCCAAAAGACTTTAAAACGCACTTATTTAGTATGAATTTTGATAATTCAGTATTGTTATTAATGAGTTCTGGTAATTATGGGGGGTTAGATTTTGAGGAAGTAAAAACACTATTGGAAGAGTAATGAGTAAAAAATTTTCCATAAAAGATTGGTCAGAATCTGATAGGCCAAGAGAAAAACTAAACTCTTATGGAAAAGAAACGCTAACAAATTCAGAGTTATTGGCTATTTTAATTGGCTCTGGAAATAGAACAGAAAGTGCAGTTGCCTTATGTAAACGCATATTAGCGTCGGTTGATCATAATTTAAATGCATTAGGAAAATTATCAGTATCGCAACTACAGGAGTTTAAAGGAATAGGTGAAGCGAAAGCTATTAGTATAGTTGCTGGTTTAGAATTAGGACGACGTAGAAGATTAGAAGAAGATGTTCATCTAAATAAAGTAACATCTAGTAAATCGGTTTTTGAAATCATGCAACCTAAGCTAGGAAATTTAGAACATGAAGAGTTTTGGGTGTTGTTTTTAAATAACTCCAATAAAGTTATCCAAAAACAGCAGCTAAGCAAGGGTGGTATTACCGGAACCTTGGTTGATGTACGTTTGGTAATGAAAAAAGCGTTAGAAATTAGTGCAACGGCATTAATACTTTGCCATAACCACCCTTCTGGGACACTAAAAATAAGTGAGGCCGATAAACAAATTACTGCTAAAATAAAGAAAGCCTGTATGTCACTAGATATAAAACTACTTGACCATGTTATTATAACAGAAAAAGCATATAGTAGTTTTGCAGATGATGGTATTTTATAATGAAATTATTAATTTACACACATAAAATCACACCACGTGTAAAGTATGTATTTAAGCATGTTTGCACAAGAATTCTCGGAATTCAAATTGAATTTACAACAGTTGTTGAGGAGTTTATTGCACATCAAGGTTTAAAAATGTCTTATGCCAAACAGCCATTAGCAAAAGAATTATTTATTCAAAGCAATGACTTGTTGTTTGAGGAAGGTATTTCTGACGTTGAGGTAAATATACAACCTTGGAATAACACCAAATGTTTTTTTTCAGTAGGATCTAAGAGCGCTTTGCCTTTTGATATTTTCGCTGCGAGTTTTTACCTATTAAGTAGATATGAAGAATATTTGCCTTATGTAGCAGATGATTTTGGTCGTTTCCCGCCAGAGGAAAGTATAGCGTACAAACATCACTTTTTAAAGCAGCCTGTAGTAGATATTTGGGCTTATGAGTTTAAGAAGATTATCAACAATATTTATCCAGAGTTTGTTTTTCCTGTTAAAACATTTCAAATAAAACCCATTATTGATGTACCTGTTGCCTATAAGTATAAATATAAAGGTATTATTAGGACAATAGGGGGGACATTACGTCACTTGATAACATTTAATTTTTCGGAAATTTACAATCGATATATAGTATTGTTTAAGTTGCGAAAAGATCCATATGATACTTATAAATGGTTAATTAACAATCATAAAAAAAGGCAATTAAGCCCAATTTTCTTTTTCTTATTAAGTGACTATACCACTTATGATAAGAACATAAATTTTCAGAACAAACATTTTGTCTCCTTAATAAAATCTGTTGCAGATTATTTTGAAGTGGGACTCAAAGGGTCTTTCCTTGCTTTAGATGATGTGCAAATTTTAAAAACAGAAAAACAACGATTTGAATCTATTTTTAATATCCCATTAACACATACTAAAAATTCATTTTCAAAACTGAAATTACCTCTAGTTTATAGAAATTTAATTGATTTAGAGATCTCTGCAGATCATACAATGGGGTACGTGTCTGAATCAGGATTTAGAGCAGGAACATGCACGCCTTTTTATTTTTATGACTTGGATTATGAAATGCAAACTCCTTTAAAAATTAACCCATTTTGTGTGCTTGATTTTGTGTATAAAAAAAATAAAAATGCTGTTCAGAATATTTGTAAATTAATTGATCAAGTCAAAAGTGTAAATGGTACTTTTGCAATTGTTGTTCATAACTATACGTTTAGCGAAAATGAAGAATGGCAAGGTTGGCGTAAACGCTATACTACACTATTAGATTATGCAACCTCATAATAAAACAGATTGAAAATGAAACACATCACAGATATTTTTTTTGATTTAGATCATACACTTTGGGATTTTGATAAAAATTCTGAAATAACGTATTCAATAATCTTTAATAAACTTGACCTAGCTATAGATATAAGTGAGTTTTTAGTAGCCTACAAGCAAATAAATTTAGATCTCTGGAAGTTGTTTAGAAATGAATTGATTGATAAAGACACTCTGCGATATAAACGATTGCATGATACGTTTAAGGCTATAAACATAACCGTTACAGATGCCGTTATTTATACTATAGCTGATGATTATGTGTATCATTTATCTCAACAAACGCATTTGCTAGAAGGTGCTTTGGTGCTTTTAGACTATTTGAAACCTAAATACAAGTTACATATTATTACTAATGGGTTTGCAGAAGTGCAGGTTGGTAAATTGAAAAACACTAATTTGGATACTTATTTTGATGTTGTAATTAATTCTGAAATGGCAGGTGTTAAAAAGCCTAACCCTATTATTTTTGAAAAAGCATTGCAGATGGCAAACGCATCAAAAGAGAGTTCGTTAATGATAGGGGATAGTTATGAAGCAAATGTTTTAGGAGCTTTAAATTATGGTATTAAAGCAATTTGTTATAATTACCATAATGAAAAATTGCCAAATCATATTCATCATGTTAATCATTTGGAAGACTTAATTCAGATTTTATAATAAACAACTACATCATTAATAATGATACATAAAAAAACAGCAGATATAAATATGAAAAAATACATACTACTCTTCATTTTAGCCTTTAACTTGTCAGCTTATTCGCAAGAGGCTTTAAATGCCTATAAATACGTTATTGTTCCTTCACAATTTGAATTTCAAAAAAAGATAGATCAGTATGGAATTAATACATTGTTAAAATATAAATTTCAACAATTAGGCTTTGAGACCTTTTTAGATAATGAAGAAATTCCTATGGAGTTGAAAGTTAATACATGTATTTATATAACTCCAAGGCTTATAGACACTAGTACAATGTTTACCACTAAATTAACGGTAGAAATAAAGGATTGTTATGGAAAAGTTTTATTTGCAACCAAAGAGGGGCGTAGTCGTTCAAAAAGTTATGAAGTTGCTTATAAAGAGGCTTTGCGTAGTTCGTTAACTTATTTCGGTTCGTATAGATTGAACTACACTCCAAAAAATAATACAGTAGAAGATGTGGCTAAATTACAAGATGAGCTAAAAGTAAAAACAACACCGATTGTAGTATCAAATACGATGCGATATACGTTTAACAACCAAGAATTTCTTTTTGTGAAAGAAGGAGCTAATTTTAGTATCAAGAATAAAAGTGATGTAGTAGGAGTTTGCATAGCATCTACATTAAAAAATAACATTTACCACGTTACCTTTAAATCTCAAAAAGGGATAGGTTATTTTGTTGAAAACGGTAATTTTATGTTAGAAATCATTGAAAATAATTCAGTGCAGCTACTTACCATGGTAAAAGTAAACTAGTAATTGTATTTGTCGTTCCAACGATTTTTTAAAAAATCACGTTGCGATTTTTCTCGGGGATTGTTTCCAGGATCATAAAACTTAGTGCCACTTAATTCGTCAGGAAGAAATTCTTGTTCAGCAAAATTATTCGCGTAATTATGAGAGTACTTATAGTTTTCACCATAACCTAGCTCTTTCATTAATTTTGTTGGTGCATTTCTTAAATGTAAAGGGATGCTTAAATTTCCAGATTGCTTAACCGCTTGCTGGGCTTGATTAATTGCCATATATGATGCGTTGCTTTTAGCAGAAGTAGCTAAATAGATAACACACTGACTTAAAATTAATCTAGATTCTGGAAAACCAATAATAGTTACAGCTTGAAAGGTGTTATTAGCCATAATTAAAGCTGTTGGGTTTGCGTTACCAATGTCCTCACTAGCTAATATAATTAAACGTCTTGCTATAAATTTTACATCTTCACCGCCTTCAATCATTCGTGCAAGCCAATAAACGGCACCGTTGGGGTCACTACCCCTAATAGATTTTATAAATGCTGAGACAATATCATAATGTTGCTCACCAGTTTTATCATATTGTATCGTGTTTTTTTGTACTGTTTTTAATACTAATTCATTAGTGATTTCTACAGTGTCAGTACTGTTATTATTTACAATAAGCTCAAATGTGTTTAACAACTTTCGCCCATCACCACCAGAAACACGTAATAAAGCATCTGTTTCCGTTAATGTTATTTTTTTTTGAGCTAACAGTTTGTCATTGATAATAGCGTTGTTTAGAAGCGCTAATAAATCGTCTTTTGTGAAATGATTTAAAATATATACCTGACACCTTGACAATAAAGCTGGAATAACCTCAAAACTTGGATTTTCTGTAGTTGCGCCTATTAACGTTATTATCCCTTTTTCTACCGCACCCAAAAGTGAGTCTTGTTGTGATTTACTAAAGCGATGTATTTCATCAATAAATAAAATAGGGTTTTTTGTTGTAAACAAACCACTATTTTTTTTAGCAGAGTCAATGACCTCCCTTATATCTTTTACACCTGAGTTTATTGCACTCAAGGTGTAAAAAGGGCGTTCAGATTCCTTAGCAATGATATTTGCTAAGGTGGTTTTTCCCGTACCTGGTGGCCCCCATAATATTAATGACGGAATTATCCCTTGTGTAATTTGATTGGTTAAGGAGCCGTTTACGCCAACTAAATGTTCTTGACTAATGTAATCTTTTAATGATTTTGGGCGTAATCGTTCTGCTAAAGGTTCATTCATAAAGTAAAAATACTAAATTGAGTAGTATTGACAATTTTACCGATTGTCATTTTTGGTAAACTTATTGTATTTTTAAAAACATCAAACACATTAAAGACATATTCGATATTTTAGTTTTTCCATTACTGATTATTTTAATCATGTGGATTGTATTTCTGTTTGAAATAAAATACGGATTCAATTTTAATGATTACAGTATTTACCCCAGAAGAATAGAATCTTTATCAGGTGTTTTAGCATCTCCCTTTTTGCATTCAGATGTATCCCATATCACAAATAATACACTATCATTTTTTGTGTTAATGACTCTAGTGCGTTTTTTTTATAGGAAGAATTATTTGAAAATATTTTTACTTGCAATTTTGTTGTCAGGTTTGTTAACGTGGATTATTGCTCGTCCTGCTTATCATTTAGGAATGAGTGGTGTGATTTATGTGTTGGCCAGTTTTATTATTTCCAAAAGTTTTTTTTCAAAGCAATATAATTTAATAGCACTCGCATTTGTGGTTATTTTCATCTATGGTAGCATGATTTGGTATGTGTTTCCTGTAGACACAAATATTTCTTGGGAAGGTCATTTATCCGGACTGATTAGTGGTGTTATCTTAAGTTTTTTCTTTAAAAATGAAGCTGTAAAACCAAAAGTGGCTCCTTTGATGCCGCATCAAAACTTGTTTTTAGAACACTTTAATGATGACGGAAAGTTTATTGCAAATCTTCCTTTTCTTGATGAAGATGGTAATTTGATTATTACTGTTAGCGATGAAGAAGAGTAAGTTGTTATAAACTACAAAAGGGATTCTAAAATAGAATCCCTTTTGTAGTTTATAACTTATTATTAGCTCAGTTTTTGTCGCATTGCCTCATATAAAAAGGCACCACAGGCCACTGATACATTCAAAGAGGCAATCTCTCCTTCCATAGGTAATTTTGCTTTATGGTCACAAATTTTTAAAGTAGATGGATTTATTCCTCTTTCTTCAGATCCCATAATAATTGCTGTAGGTTTTTTTAAATCTATAGAATAAATTAAGTTTTCTGTTTTTTCTGTTGCTGCTACTACTTGAAAACCAGAGCCTTGTAAGTAATAAATAGCGTCTTTTAAATGATTTACTTTACATACGGGTATTTTAAACAATGCTCCAGCTGATGTTTTAATAGCATCAGCACTAATAGGTGCTGCTCCTTTATCAAGTATTATAATTCCTTTCACACCAGTACAAGAAGCTGTTCGAGCTATAGCTCCAAAATTTCTAACGTCATTAACAGCGTCTAATAATAGCAAAGTAGGATTTTCAGAGATGTCTAAGCTTTCTGTTAACTCTTCAATCGTTTTGGTTTTAACCAAAGCAATTTTAGCAAAGACTCCTTGGTGATTTTTATCAGAAAATTTATTGAACTTTTGTATAGGGACATATTGAAATGCGATGCGATGTGTTTTAATCAATTTAAACAATTCCTTTGATAAATCATTTTCAGCATCTTTTAATAGATAGATTTTTTCTATTTCCGTATCAGAGTTAATCGCTTCAATAATGGCTCTTGAACCAAAAATTTCGTTTGTTTTCATGTAGTATATATATGCCTACAAATGTAGTGATTTAATTGTATAAAAAAACCACCTCAAATGAGGTGGTTTTTGTAATTTATATTTTGTTGTAATCAGATTACTGTAACCAGAAAGGAGACAATGAGTTAACAACAAATACATCCGCTTCTGTAACGTTAGGTACATTTGCAGCGTTTGCAATATATTCAGAATCTGGATATATTAAACGTTTTGGTTTGTTAGGTTTAGAAGTACTAGTTGCTAAAGGTGTAGCAGGATAACCTGTTCTAGTATAGTCAATATAGTTTTCTATAGGGTTAATGTTTTGTAACCCTAACCATTTTTGAGTCATAATAGCTTCAAGTTTGTCATCATTACTTCCTGTCCAGCCTAAACCAGCTACAGCAGAAATGTTAGCAGCATATGAAGGGTATCCAGCAGAAATAAATAAATAATCAAAAGAAGCTTGAACTCCATTATTAAAGTGAGTTGCTCCAGATCCAGAAGGAACAATTGAAGGGTACACTAAAGAAGTTTCTGCTAATAAGAACTCAATTTCTTGTTTACTTAATACAGTACCATTAACACTTGCTAAGTTACCAATAGTTATAGGGTCACCATTGTAATGTGGCCAGAAACATAATATTCCAAAAGGTTGTGCATTAGGAAATGTAGTTGGGTCTGAAGAAGTTTCTCCTTGCTCGTTACCAACAACTCCACCAGCTGCTCCAGTCCATAATCTACCTCTTCTTGGGTCAGAAAAATTAGGATATGTTCTGTTGTTTGGGTTAGTTCCTGGTATTAAAGCACCTGTACCGTTTAAGAAATCTGCATTGTGTTTAGAAGGTCTAACAAAATTATAATTTTGCGGTTGATTTCCAGCAGAATCAATTCTGTATTCTAATACAAACGGATTCATTTGGTCATCTCTACTTCCGTTAAAACCTGGGTTTATAGTAATATCATTAGTGTTAAAAGTTTCACCAGCTAATGTTGGTGCTATTACTGCACTCAATGCAACAGCATCAGCATTAGTACTAGTAGACATACGCATTAAAAGTTTTAATTTTACAATTTTAGCAAAATTATCCCAAGCAGCCATGTCACCATTTAATACAATGTCTTCAGCACCTACACTATCACCTAAACCACCAGAAATTAAAGCCTGAGCTTCTTCTAATTCAGTAAATAAAGCACTATATACATCAGCATCATCATCATAAGCAGGACTAAGGTTCCCCACTAACTGAAATGCTTCAGAATAAGGAACATCACCATATAAATCTACAATATTTTGCATGTAGTATGCTTTCATGATTTTAGCAATAGCAATGTAGTTATCTTGAGTTCCACTTGCATTATTATATTGAATTATTTGTTCAAAATTTGCTACTGCTAAATATGTTTGTTCAAATATTTCATCATAAAATGTATTTGATATAGTTAAATTATATTCAGATGAAAACCCACCTGTAAAACTATATACATTACCAGCCCAAGAATTCATAAATACACTTCCTAGTCTTTTGGCATCAGAATCTTGAACTTTATAAGCGTTCAATTTTGCTGCAGGAAGTAATAACCTTGGCGGCACTAAAGAGATCTCCACCGTGTTCGGATCATCATTTACGTCTAAATATTCGTTACACGAGAACAGCATAAGAGCTAGTACTGGAACGATATAAATTAATTTTTTCATAATATTTTTTTAATTGATTAAACTTAAAACTGCTTAAAGATAAACTAATTACATTAATACTATCTAAAACAAATGTTAATTAACTTTCTGGCTAGTTCTTTTTTGCTTTTTTACTTCACTCATACATCTCATATTTTACCAAACGAGATTCTAGTTTTCCATTTAATAATTTTATTTTTCTAGAAGGACGCAAACCAACTGCTTTTAAACCTTCCATGTTAGA
>CAJXHW010000037.1 GCA_913054565.1 uncultured Kordia sp.
GGTGTATAACGGAATGATTAAAAAACATCCTGGTATGTTTGTGATGTGTGTAGATGTTGCTGATGTTATTGCCGCTGTGAACTTTGGGAGAGAAAATGGATTATTGATAGCTGTAAGAGGTGGAGGGCATAATGGTGGTGGTTTAGGTCTTTGTAATAAAGGTTTGGTTATTGATTTATCAGGTATTAAATTTATTAGAGTTGATAACTCAAACAATACTGTAAGAGTTGGTGGAGGAAATCTATGGGGAGAAGTTGATCACGCTACACACCCTTTTGGTTTAGCTGTTCCTGCAGGAATAATTTCTACAACTGGTGTTGGTGGGCTGACCCTTGGAGGGGGCGTCGGTCATCTTTCCAGAAAATACGGACTTACAATAGATAATTTATTAGAAGCTGATATGGTTTTAGCTGATGGTAGTTATGTAACAGTAAATGAATATAAGCATAAAGATTTATTTTGGGCTATTCGTGGGGGTGGTGGGAATTTTGGTATTGTTACATCATTCAAGTTTCAAGCACACCCTGTGAGTACTGTTATTGGAGGTCCTACACTATGGCCAATTGAAAAAACAGAAGAAATTATGGAGTGGTATCATGATTTTATCAATAATGCTACAGATGATCTAAATGGTTTTATAGCAACGATGATTATACCAGGGGCACCATTTCCAGAACATCTACATAATAAACAATTTTATGGAATTGTATGGTGTTATACTGGTAATTCAAATAAATTTGATGAACTGTTTGAGCCTGTACGCGCAAAAAAACCGTTGTTTGAACACGTTGGGGAAATGCCATATCCTGCTATACAAACTCTTTTTGATGGATTAATGCCTCCAGGAATGCAATGGTATTGGAGAGCAGATTTTTTTAATGAACTAGGAGTAGAAGTAAGAGCACAGCATTTAAAATTCGGGTCAAATATTCCAACACCTTTATCTCAAATGCATTTATATCCAATAAGTGGTGCCGCTAGTAGAGTAGGAAATCAAGATACACCTTGGGCATATAGAGATTCAAAATATGCTGGTGTAATTGTAGGAGTTGATCCAAACCCTAAAAACGCAGCTAAAATAACCAATTGGTGTAAAGAATATTGGGAAGCATTACATCCGTATTCATCAGGTGGAGCATATTCAAACTTTATGATGGATGAAGGTCAAGATAGAGTTAAAGCAAGTTATAAACATAATTACAATCGTTTGCTAGAAATCAAAAAGAAGTATGACCCAAATAATTTATTTAAAGTAAATCAGAATATTAAACCTCTAAATTAATAAGCATAAGCTTTATAGATAAGCCACTATGTATATTTATTTTAGTGGCTTATTGTATAATAGTTACTTAAGAACTACACGATAACATAGAACATCCTACTTTATGACGTGCCCACTCAGGTCGTTTTGCATACCACTTTTCATATTCTGGTTGTTCCTCATAAGGCTTTAGAAGTAGGGTGTACAACTCATCTATAAGCTGGTAATTCCCTTTATCGGCAGCTTCAATAGCTAGTTGCGCCATATAATTACGCAACACATATTTTGGATTAACCTTATTCATAGCGCTTTTTCGCTCACTTGCATTTAAAGGTTCTTCTCTCAATCTGTTTGTATAATCATTAAACCAGGTTTCCCAACGCTTTAATACATTTCCTGTAATTTCCTCAGGTTTATAAAAAGCATCATTTACAACATTTAAAACGTCTTTATTGTCTGTATCAAGTTGTTTGTTATAATTAGCCAAATTCCTAAAAAAGATAGTCATATCTGTTTCAGAAAGATGTAGATTAGCCTCTAGTTGTTTTATTAGTACAGCATCTTTATCATTAATAGTTGTTAGACCTAATTTAGATTTCATCATTTGCAAGTATTGCTTATGAAATTGTGTATTGTAGTCATTTAGGATTGCCTCTAAGGAGTCGGCATCTTCTATTAACGGATATAAAGCATTGGCTAATTGTAACAAATTCCATAAGCCAATATTGGGTTGATTTCCAAAACGATAGCGTTTCTGTTGGCTATCAGTTGTATTTGGCGTCCAGTCATAATCAAAGCCCTCTAACCAACCATATGGACCGTAATCTATGGTTAATCCTAAAACCGACATGTTATCGGTATTCATCACGCCATGAACAAAGCCAACACGCTGCCAATGGATTATCATTTCAAGTGTTTTGTGGCTTATAGCTTTAAAAAAAGCAATATACCCTGATTTGTCTAAGGTTTTAATCGCAGGAAAATGCTGTGTAATAGTATAGTCTACAAGTGTTTTTAAGGTGTTGTAATCTTTTCGTGAGGTATGAATTTCATAACTCCCAAAACGTAAAAAACTAGCAGATACACGACATACAATAGCGCCTTTTTCATAAGCTTGATTTCCATTGTATAATACATCACGTAACACATCGTCGCCTGTTAAAGCTAAAGATAAGGCACGGGTAGTAGGAACTCCCAAATGAAACATGGCTTCACTGCATAAATACTCACGTATAGATGATCGTAACACTGCTAAGCCGTCTGCAGAACGAGAGTAGGGTGTTTCGCCAGCTCCCTTTAATTGTAAAGTCCATTGTTTGTTGTTGTGTGTCATTTCAGTAAGATTAATAGCTCTACCGTCACCTAATTGTCCTGCCCAGTTACCAAACTGATGACCACCGTAGCACATGGCGTATGGAGTCGTGTTTTTAAGTAACTCGTTACCTGTAACGATATTTAAAAAGCTTGTAGTTGTGCTTAGGTCTTCTTCAATACCTAATTCCTTAGCCATGACTTTAGCTACGTGTATGAGCTCAGGTTTTTTTGTTTTTTGCGGACTTACATATGAGTAACAGGCTCCTAAAACTTGACGACGCGTGTTTTCCAATATAATATCGGAAGGAAGGTTTTTAATAAAGGTGTCTGTAATGTTTTTGATCATATCTTAATAATTAAACTTACAACAACATACAACTAAATACTTGAAGTTTTCATTTAAGGTGTGTTTGTTGTGGGTTTCTGCTCGTAAAGGGTTTCAAAAATACAATAAATTAACGATTACCCTTTCTCATTAGTCGGAATAATAATGTAAAACTACCACCAAACCACCACTACTTTTTGTATGATATTAGCTGCGTTTTTTACCCAACATAAGGGTGCTCTTTTTTGATCTAAAAAAGAACTTAGTTCTGTTTGTATAGCTGCATATGATTTCCATGGCACATGGATATGGGGTTTACATAGCCAATCGTGTTTATTTGGAATGTACCACAACTGTTCTTGAAATTTTACGCTATACTTTTTGTGTATATACACCCCTTCAATACAAGCGGTATTAATATGGGTAAACTTTTGATTTTTAGTTTGATATGGTACAAACAACTGGGCCTGAAAATGTACATATTGCTTGATATTTTTGGCCTGTAAATGGTATGATTCAAGTGTTTTAGCAGTTTCGGACTTATGTAACAAGGGGAGTTGCTTGTCGGCTAGTTTCTTTAGCTTCTCTACAAAACTATCTTTTCTGTTAGGACCAATCCAATGTTCCAGTGCTGTATTTCCAACAGTTTCATCGTATAAATAAAACTTGTAAACCATTTCAAGGTGAACAGGAATGTTGTTTTGTTTTAGCAAGCAGTCTAGTTCCCCTATAGTTTGCTTGTCTTGTCTTATTTGTACATTTTCGGCTATTATATGGGTATTTGGTTGATGTTGCAACTGATGAATCACACAACGTTCTACCAAGTGTCCTAGTCGTATTTTTTTGGCTGTTGTATATGTAAATGGCGCTATAGTAGGGATTAATGGAGGTATTTGATTTAATCCGTTAAGATTGCCCTGCCAGAGCAAGGGGGTATTTTGTACGCCTTGGTATTGTGCTGCTATGTTTGTGGTTGTTTTGATGTTTCAAAGCTATTTATTTTAGCTGGTACTGCAACTATGTGGCGACTGTTTTTTGATTGTTTTGTATGTCACGAGTGTATTTTTTGATTGTTTTGTTACCTTTACATGCCCTAAAAAAAGGTTAACATGATGACCATAAACGACTTACCAGGTACGTATAGCATTATTGGTAAAAATCAAGCAGATAATGATGTAAACTACACAGGTACATTAACCTTAAGTTTAGATGCAAACCAGCGTATTATAGCAAAATGGTTAATACATGATACGCAAGAACAATTTGGCACCGGTTTTTTTAAGGATAATATTGCGGTGATTAATTTTTCTTATACTGGAGAGGATAAAACACTATTCAATGGAGTAGTGGTTTACCGTTGTTTAACCAAAGATATACTAGATGGTTTTTGGAGTGAGGAATATGGTGACCCTAAGCACTTAGGAGAAGAACGCTGCTTTAGGGTTAGTACCTATTTAATGGATTGAATTGTAGAACTGATTAATACAACTTACCAAGGTCCTTCGGTAGTTATATTTAAAATATCACCTTTAGGAGTAATTTTATACAGTCCACCAGCGCAACCTAGCCATAGATTGCTGTTTTTGTCTTCATACATACTCATTATTGCTTTAGGAACTTTAATATTTGTAAATTTTTTGTTCTGGTATTTATAAATTCCATTACTAATGGTGCTAATCCATATAGTCCCGGAAGGGCTTTTATAAATGGAATACACGTCATTTTTATTCAGTCCTTTTAAGGTAGGAAAGTGTACGATTTTGGTGCCATCGTATTTGTTTAAACCTCCATTTCCTGTACGCTTGTTTGGGTCAGGGTTGTCTTTTTCGGCTACTCGTGTGCCTATCCAAATAGTAGCTTTGGCATCTTCAACAATTGATTGCACGTTATTGGAATTCAATCCATCATCTGTGGTATAATGCTTAAATGATGTTCCGTTATACACGCTTGCCCCATAACCGTCTCTGGCAAACCAGATATTTCCTTTAGAGTCTTCTGTTATATCGGTTATCCAGTTTTCAGTATCAGGGTTAATAGGTGTTTGTACTTTAGGCTTAGGAAGAGGGAATGGGGTAAATTTTTCTTGGGTAAATGTATACACGCCCTCCCAAGTACCTACCCAAAAGATACCTTTACTATCAATAAACAAATTACTAATGCTATTACTGTTTAAGCCATTGTTAGTGGTGTAGTTGGTAAAACCCTTTCCATTATAAGCAGTAAGTCCAGCCCCTGTAATTAACCAATTAGTACCTTTGGCATCTTCAAGCATGCCTATAACTCTATTTGATGGCAATCCATTTTCTTTGGTGTAATACGTTAATGTATGTCCATTATACACCGCAATTCCTTTGTTAATTGTTCCGAACCATAAATTTCCGTTAACATCTTCAGTTATACTGGTAACGTATTCACCTATTTGAATATCGGTTTTTTTAGAATCTAAAGTATTTGTATTGGGTATGTCTGTTTTTTTGCTTTGTGAATTACAAGCAACTGTTAAAAGCAATATTAGTGTAATGATGCTATATTTCATAATGTTTTTCCTTTATGAGTTTTATTCTTTTGGTAAGCGTTATACAAATGTAATAGTAATAATATGGTAGCTAATATCCCAAAACGTTTTAATATCTGATGATACCATATGCATATGAATTTGCTCATACTGTTGTGAAGTGTGTTAACACACATTAATTTCTACCACTAACTTTCCGTGACGTTGTTTGATGATAAATGGAATTTTTTCCAAGCTGCAACGGGGTTCAATGGTAAACTGTATAAATCCATAAACATTAAAATCGTCTTTTGTTTTTACATGAATTAGCTTTTTGTATTGGGTATCTTGTGCCACCCAGTTTACATAACCGTCAACAAAAGGATGGTTGTCATAAATTTCAACCGAAGCGGGGTCTTCTAATAAAAAATTATCTACTAATAAATACTCTTTAGAGTCAATAAATAGTTTGAATTTACCTGTAAATGTCCTTCTAGAGTTAGGTGAAATATAATGTGCTCCTTCATTCAATTGCATAGCAACAATTAAATTATAGCCTGTTTCCGATTGTTTTTCTAATGAAAATTTTACCTGATACGGATCCTCTTTTTGCTGGTTCAGATTTCTATCTTTTATAGCTACATCATAACTTTGCAAAGTATGCATCGGTTGTTTTATGCCTCCTGTTGTTAATACAATGAAGAGTACAGTGATAATAAATGTGTTCATTTTTTGATGATTTAATAATTAAACGATTATTTTATTTCCCAGAAATAGGAGCAGTGTAAAGCTACAGTAGAAACGGACTAGAAAGTGTCAAAAAAATGTAAAAGAAGTGTCAACACCTGTGAAAATTGCAGAAAAAGTAAGTTATTTACCTTAAATTATGAAGAATAAGAAAACTATTATCGTCATTGGGTTATTCATTACTATACTTTCAATAGTGTTATGGTATACTAGGCCTGTAAAAACAAATAATAATTTTTCAGCATTAGCAAAGGTAGCTCTGCGTGATGTTGGCCATCAGTTATTACAAGCAAAAAACGATGCAACCTCTGTTGTCCTTCCGGTAATAGAAAAGAGCACTAATAGGTTTGTGTTGTCTTTTGAAGCTCAATTAGCTATAAATCCAGACAGTTTAATACGCTTTACGCAACAAAGCTTTCAAAAAGCCAAGTTGCCAAATACGTATTTGTTAGAAGTGTTCCAGTGCAATACATCGGAAGTTGCCTATAGCTACACCATGAATAAAAACAAAAATAAGGCTATAATACCTTGCAGAGGACGAATATTACCCCAACAATGTTATCGTATTGAAGTGCAATTTACAGATGTTTCAACATCTAAAAATGTCCCTATGGCTTGGTATTACATTTTATTTAGTGCTGCAGCATTAGCACTAATACTACAATTCAAAAAAAAGCCCTCAGTTGCAAATCAAACTACAATTACAACTAATGAAAATTACACTGCAATAGGAAGTTTTCAATTTTATCCTGAACAAAATAAATTAGTAAAACAAGCTCAAGAAATTTCTTTATCAAGAAAAGAGTGTGAAATATTAGCTATTTTTATTGATAAACCTAACCAAATTATTAAGCGTGAAGAGCTAATCAAAAAAGTATGGGAAGATCAAGGCGTAGTTGTTGGACGTAGTTTAGACACCTATATTTCAAAATTGCGAAAAAAACTAAAAGATGACGATCGTATTAAACTAACAAACGTTCATGGTGTGGGGTATAAACTTGAAGTAAGTTAATAAATATATCTTACAGCATAGTTAAAGTATGCGTTGAAGTGTTTAAATTAGTATCATGGAGTTACGTAATTTTAAAGCGTATTTGTGTAATAAAGGTGGTTTATCAGATTTTGATTACCAAAAAATCCAATCTTTTATTACTACTAAAAAAATACCAAAAGGCGAATACCTGTTACAGCAAGGTCATATATGCCAACATTTCTTTTTTGTAGAAACTGGCTTATTACGTATGTATGCCTTAAACGAGGATGGAAGGGAAAATATCCTACAATTCGCCACCGAAAACTGGATAGTAAGTGATCGAGGAAGTGTATATTTTAATGAACCTTCTAGCTATTATATTGATGCTGTTGAAGATACTTTGGTCGTTATGCTTGATGACGATTTTATAAAAGAGGTATCAAGTATCAATTCAGAATTTAGAGAAAAAAATGAGCGCTTGCTACAAAACCATATCAGACATTTGTATAAGCGTATAAGTCAGTTGTTAGGTGTTTCGGCAAGAACACGTTATTTAGATTTTGTAGCAATGTATCCAGACATAATGCTGCGTGTACCACAGTGGATGGTAGCTTCCTACTTAGGTATAACTCCTGAAAGTTTAAGTCGTGTTCGTAAAGCATTGGCAGATGAAAACTTTAACCCTAATAACTAAGCCGTAATTTAAAACCACAAGAGCTTCTTATCATAGGTCAATGCATAGCTTTTTAAGTTGTAGTAATTTTACAATACTAAAATAAAGGATCTATTATGAGACATTTAGAAGTGCTAGTAGTAAGTAAAAATACTATACCAACAAAAGTAAATTGGAAAATTACAAACCTATCTTTAGTAGAAAAAGCTATAGAGCAACTATACCACCATAAATATAAAGTGGTTGCCATAGCAGCGGATGTTGATACTATTGAGAAAAAGAAATTACAACAGCTTTTAAAGCGTAGTTTTTCTGAAATACCTGTTACAGAATTTAATAACGAAAATAACTTAGCTGAAGCTATACATACTGCCTATTGGAGTAAAAAAAGAACCTATAATAAAAATACTTTTTTAGACAATTCATTTGAACTACAATTAGCAAACAAACTAAGTTTAAATTAAAAACGATACGATGAAAACAAAAAATATTGAAAAAGTAGTAAAGCCAGGAACCCCACATTTTGTGGGTGACGGATTTCGAGTACATAACTTTATACCAGGAACATCCACAATGAAACGTATGGATCCGTTTATTATGATGGATTACAACAGCAAATATAATTTTCCGCCAACCGATATACCAAAAGGAGTAGGAGTGCATCCGCACAGAGGTTTTGAAACCGTAACTATTGCTTACAAAGGCCGTGTTGAGCATGGTGATAGTGCAGGTGGTGGAGGTATTATTGGTGAAGGTGATGTGCAATGGATGACGGCAGCTTCTGGAGTATTGCATAAAGAATTTCACGAAACCGAATGGAGTAAAACAGGAGGGGAGTTTCAAATGGTGCAGCTTTGGGTAAATCTTCCTGCAAAAGACAAGATGAGTTCACCAAAATACCAAGCCATTTCAAATGCTGATATTAAAAAAGTAATATTAGCTGATGATGCAGGTGAAGTAGAGGTAATTGCAGGCGAATACCAAGGAAATAAAGGTGCAGCATCAACATTTTCTCCTATTAACATGTTAAATCTAAAATTAAAAAAAGGAGCAAAAACAACACTATCATTTCCTAAACATTATACTACAGGGCTGTTGATGGTTGAGGGTGATGCCAAGCTAAACGATAATACTAATGTACCACAAGATCATTTTGTGCTATTTAGTAACGATGGTGAAAACTTTACTATTGAAGCTTTAGATGATGCTGTGATTTTGGTGCTAAGTGGTGAACCAATTAACGAGCCAATAGCGGCGCATGGGCCATTTGTAATGAATACTCAAGAGGAGTTAATTCAAGCCTTTCAAGACTTCAATACAGGAAAGTTCGGATATTTAGAAGATTAATGACTAGTTTCAAAAAGTAGTTTCTAACCAGACTACTTTTTTTATTATCTTTATAGAAATGGAAAAAGAATATAAAAATAGTTCATTAGTTAATAACAAAACTCAAAACCGATTTGAGATAGTGGTTAATGATAGTATAGCATTTATTGATTATACAGAAAAAGACAAGCAAGTTGCACTAGTACATACCGAAGTGCCTGAAGTTATAGGCGGTAAAGGAGTTGCTGCAGCATTGGTTGAAAAAACATTATATTATCTTGAAAATAATAACAAATCCTTATTGCCATTATGCCCTTATGTATTTGCTTATATTAAAAGGCATCCGGAATGGAAACGTATTGTAGATGAACGTTTTCAAGGCTACAATAAATTATAAAATATGTCCAACACCAAACTTATTATAGCAGAACGCAGCGCTAATATTGGTAATTTTATGGTGGGGCGTCTGTTACCATTTCGTCAAAAACGTATGGTAGGCCCTTTCATATTTATTGACCATATGGGACCTGTATGTATGAGTGATCACGACAATTTGGATATTGCTATGCATCCACATATTGGCTTATCAACCTTAACCTTTTTGTTTGAAGGTGCTATAATGCATCGTGATAGTTTAGGAACCGAAGTTGAAATCACCCCAGGAGCTGTTAATTGGATGACTGCCGGTAGAGGAGTAGTGCATACCGAACGTACACCTAAACACCTTCGTGATTCCAAAAAAAGGATTCATGGTTTACAAATTTGGGTAGCTTTACCCAAGGCAGAGGAGCAGTGTGAACCATCCTTTACACATGTTTCGGCAACTCAGATTCCTACTTGGAAAATCAATGCAGTACAATTTAAGCTAATAGCTGGTAAGGCTTTCGGAAAGCAATCACCCGTGCCAGTATATAGTCCATTGTATTTTATTGAAATAAAATCTGATGCCCCCCAAACCATTTCTATTGGCGAGCATTTATTTGGCGAAAGCGCACTTTACATTTTAGAAGGAAGTATTACTAACGATGGGCATTCTTACGGACCAAAACAATTATTGGTGGCTAAGGAAGTATCACTTTGTGACTTTGAAATGGCAGCTAATTCAACAGTCTATATTTTTGGTGGCGAACCCTTTCCTGAAGAACGTTTTATCGAATGGAACTTTGTAGCGTCAGACAAAGCAATTATAGAAAAAGCGAAAAATGATTGGCAAAATAATGCCTTCCCATCAGTACCAAATGAAGAAGGACGCATACCATTGCCGTCACCAATAAAAAATGATTTCTAATATGATATCATTATAACTTCAACTCTAAAATACTATGAAAACAGGACGACTAGAAGCATTTAGTGATGGCGTGTTAGCTATCGTTATTACTATAATGGTGTTAGAAATGAAAGCACCAGAAGACACTACGCTTAAAGGATTACTCTCTGTGGCACCAGTATTTATAAGCTATCTGTTAAGTTTTATTTATATAGGAATTTACTGGAATAACCATCACCATTTAATGCATGTAACCCAAAAAGTAAATGGTAAAATATTATGGGCTAATTTACATTTGTTGTTTTGGTTGTCACTTATTCCTTTTACAACTAGTTGGTTGGGTGAACATAACCATTATACCGAAGCCTTGCCAGTAGCAACCTATGGCCTTGTACTGCTAATGAGTGCAATTGCCTATTTTATTTTAGAACGTACCTTAAAAAAGCACCACGACGATAATTATGCCTTGACTAAATTGAGCACCAGTAGCATTAAAGATTACATATCTTTGGGTTTTTACGTAGTATCCATTCCTTTAGCTTATATAAACAACTGGATATCTATTAGTTGTTATATACTTGTTGCTTTAATATAGATCGGAAGAGCACACGTCTG
>CAJXHW010000038.1 GCA_913054565.1 uncultured Kordia sp.
AGAGTTGGCCTTTTATAAAAAAAAAGGAAAAAAAACAATCTGTAATTTGCCCTATTTCAGAAAAGGATTCGCTAACCTTTATAAATTTCATCAGTATATATCAGAAAAATGTTAATACATAAGCTTTCTTAAAAACAATTAAAATATTAATTTATTTGCATAAAAAGACAAATGATTTAAAGTAAAACAATTTAAGATGTCAAAGTACAACTTTATCCCTTAGGGCTAATAAGCCTTGCAAAATAAAATGTTTTACACGCCTCAAAAGATCTAGTTCGAGGATCAATTATCCAATTTTCAAACTACTATACCTGATTAACTGTCAGTAGTATAAAATCAAAATTCAATTCTATAGGAAGTGTGGGTTCACTTCCACCTCGAGTACTTTAAAAAAACCCCAAAATTATTAATCTTGGGGTTTTATATTTATTTAAAATAAAGGTTGCTTTTAGCAACTATTCAAAAGTATAGCTCTTTTTTACTACTTGAGTTAATCTAAAATATCCAAAAGCATAGTCATCAGCACTTGAAGTATTCAAGCAATTCCCTTTTAAAGGAACTGGAGTTGTTCCGAAAGGATTGTCCAAGCTTTCAAATTGTTGAATTAACAAACGGATGTAATCGTGATAATTAGCTGAGATCCCATAAAGTTCAATAGCTACAGTATCTCCTGCTTCATACTCTAACTGATTAATATCTTCGTCCTCTATTCGTTCATTGAATGTGTTAATTAAATTTCCATTTACAAACTCATCTTTCAATTCCAATAATGTAGGTAACATATCTGCTTGTTCTTTTAGTTTAAGAAAGTAATAATTTTCTTGATTTATAGGGTCTATAAAATCAATATTAACTTCCAACACATCGTTAATTCCTTTATCTAGTGTTTGATAAACATCTTCAATATCAACCACAGGCATTAATGTCTCATGAGCAATATAAACATCTCCGTTATAAACAATTTCTAAGGTGTATGATTTATTGACTTCTGGAAGAAAACTATTTGTCGTATAGTTTCCATTGTTTTCATCTGTAAAAATAAACTCTACTCCATTGTCATCTTGAGTAATCTTTACTGAAGCTCCTGTTACACTTGTATTTGATGTTTGTTCGAAATAAGGAGTTGAACTACTCAATTTAATTGTCTGATTGTTTCCAAGAGTTCCTTTTTCCCAATCTATAGAAGCTTCAACAACCAATCTTGGAGCCGCTTGTGGAACATCTACTTCTATAACATCTGTACATGAACTTAGTACAAAAGATGTTAGCATTATTGCATATATAGTTTTTAAATAATTTTTCATTTTGTTAAAATTTAAAGTTGTACGATACTGATGGCACTAAACCAAATATTGATGTTCTTGTGGCTTCATTAGCTCCTGTTTCTCTATTCTGACCAAAGGATACTGAAGCTGCATTTTTTCGCCCATAAAGATTATAAAGACCAAAGACCCATTCTCCTTTCCATTTTTTATTGGCATTTCTGTTGGGCGAGTATGTAGCAGAAACATCTAATCTATGGTAAGACGAAAGTCTTTCTGAATTCCTATCTGAATAACTCGCAATGGAAATTCCTTCATATTCATATTGTCCATTAGGATAGGTTACCGGACGGCCTGTTTGGAAAACAAAATTGGTTCCGAAACTCCATTTTTCACTTAATTTATAACTTCCTGTAAATGAAATATCATGTGTTCTATCCTGAGCGGTATTGTACCAGTTTCCATTATTTATCCCAGGCCCTCCTGCTGAACCTCCTAATGTTCTTTGTTCTGATTTTGAAAGTGTATACCCTAACCATCCTGTAAAATCTCCTTTTGCTTTTCGAAGTAGTACTTCAAAACCATACCCTCTTGATTCTCCATTTAAAATCTCAGTTTCAATCGTGTTCTGTCCAATTAAATCTGATCCATCGATATAATCCATTCTATTCTCAACTGTTTTATAGTATACCTCAGCTTCAAAAGAATAGGTCTTGTTATTAAAATTTTTAAAATACCCTAAAGCAAATTGATCAGATAATTGAGGTTTTACATATTTACCACTAGGTGTCCAAACATCCAATGGAGTTACAGATGTTGTATTGGAAAGTAAATGAATGTACTGAGCCGTTCTAGAATAACCTGCTTTTACAGAAGAATTTTCATTCAGTTGATAAGAGAGTGCAACTCTAGGTTCTAAATTGTTATACACTTCAATTTCGTCATCCTTTGCATACTCCGTTTCACCAGTAACTATTCCTGCTTGATAAATTCCAAGATCGGCATTGTACACAACAGGTTTGTTGTCTTGATAATCATTTAATGACTGACCTCCAAGTCTTGCAAAACTACTGTGTCTTATTCCATAGTTTGCCGTTAGTTTATCAGATATTTTATGCTCGGCATTGATATAAACACCACTTTCAAAAGCTTTCTTTCTATCCAATTGTAAAAAATTGATAGGAGAAGTATCTGCAGTTGGTTTTATTGCTCCAGGATCAAAATCATAATAAATAGCATTGGCTCCAAAATCTAATTTTATACGATCGCTTGCATAGTATGAAAGATCATACTTTGCATTGTAATTTGTAATTGATGATACCCAATTAAATTCAAAAGCGTCTAAAGTAAGGTCGTAATCATATTTGCTATAAATTAAAGAAAGGTTTGAGAAAAGCTTATCATTAAAGATATGATTCCATCGTAAGTTTCCAGAAATATTCCCGTAACTACTTTCAAAACCACCTTCAAAATCAAGTCCATCTCTACCAAAATATCCTGATAAATAAAGTTTGTTGTTTTCATTTAGTTGGTAATTTGTTTTTAAGTTGACATCATAAAAGTTCGCACTGTTTTCTTCCTCAGCTATTTTCATAAATAAATGAGCATATGAACTTCTTCCAGCAATTAAGAAAGATCCTTTGTCATTGAACATTGGCCCTTCAGCAGCTAGTCTGCTAGAAATTAATCCAAGTCCTCCTGTTAAGTTGAAGTTTTTATTATTTCCATCTTTTTGGCGTACATCTAAAACCGAAGAAACTCTTCCTCCAAAACGAGCTGGAATTCCTCCTTTGTATAGCTTTACATCTTTAATGGCATCTGCATTGAATACAGAAAAGAAGCCGAGTAAATGTGAAGTATTATAAATAATCGCCTCATCTAACAAAACCAAATTTTGATCTACAGCCCCGCCACGAACATTAAATCCACTAGACGCTTCACCTCCATTGGTAACTCCGGGAAGCATTTGAATTGACTTTACAATGTCTACTTCTCCTAAAACTACAGGCATTTTCTTAATAGTCTTTACCTTAATTTTAGAAACACTCATTTGAGGGTTCTTAACACTGATAATTTCTGACTCCTTACTTTTTATAACAATCTCCTCCAATTGAGTAGAAGATTCTTTAATCTCGAAGTTTACTTTTTGGTCCTTATTTAATGTAATTTCTTTATTTACATTTTCAAAACCTAGGTAAGAGACTACTAACGTATATGTTCCTTTAGGTGCAGTAATGGAATAAAAACCATACTCATTACTCATAGTCCCAATTGTAGTGCCTTTCAAGAAAACTGATGCTCCAAAGGCAGTTTCTCCGTTATTTGCCTCCTTAATGATACCGCTAATGGTATATGTCTCTTGTGAATGCACAAGAGCAGAGAACAGCATAAATAATAGTACTAATTTTTTCATTTTTAAGTGTTTAATTTTTGATGTAATTGTTTATTAATTGATTGTATTCGCATTAAATATTTCTGGGATACTAAACCCGTCTGTAAGTTTTTCTAATTCTTTGGCAATCTGTAAAAGTTTGTAATCGTGCCACTTCTGTCCATGGATTTGTACACCTACAGGAAGTCCGCTTTTGGTCATTCCAATTGGAATAACTACTATGGGATGCCCTGGAATTGTCGATGGAAAATTGAATGGAATAAAAGCTTTTGTATAGGGTATTTTCCGATTGTTTATTTCGAAAGGAACCCCCGGTTTTTGATGTTTAAATGCCGACGACATTGATACTGGAGTGATCCATACATCGTGTTTCTTGAAGAATTGAGTAAATGTGTCTGAAATATCTTCTTTTAATTCCAGCGCTTTAGCATAGTTATGAGCTGAACTAGAAGCTCCTTGACTCATTCCTTTTGCCCACTTTTTATCTTTATATCTCAACTTGACAAACAGATATGAAATAATGCCTTTAAAAGGTATGTTTTTCATCGCTGCGCCAAAATCGTATCCTGCAATTTTTCCCCAAAGATTAATTAGTGTACTTGAGCTATAACTAGGTTTTGATTGTACTAATTCGTGTTTTGCTTGATTGATTTTAGCTAAAAAAGATTGATAAACTTCTTTATATTCCTCATCCAAGTATAAGCCATCTAAGGTTTTCGAATAGGCAATATTGAGGCCTTTGCCATCATATTTAAATTGTTTTAAAGGCACTGGAGGATTTTCCGACAACTGTTGTTCTTCACTCCAAAGTACTTCCATAGCTAACATTAAGTCTTCAACATTTCTAGCCATAGGACCATTACTGATTAAGTAACGCCCTAACCTTGGCAAACCAGGAGTTACCATATTCCCTCTGTTAGACAATGCCGATTCTGTAGTACGAATACCGCAAACTCCACAGAAGTGTGCCGGTACTCTAATAGATCCACCAGCATCAGTCCCTAACTCTAAAGCTGTAAAGCCAGAAGCCAATGCAGCAGCCGAACCTCCTGAACTTCCACCAACAACATAATCTTGATTATATGGGTTATTGGTTTGGCCAAACCATGGGTTTGTCGATTGCCAATCGAGAGCATAAAGTGCTAGATTGGTCTTTCCTATAATAATGGCTCCCGCTTTTTTTAATCTTTTAATTAGTTCGGCATCACTTGCAACAATATTTCCTTTTAATTTCGGATTTCCATTCGAAGAGATGAATCCTGTAACGTTAAAAGAGTCTTTAACAGTCATTGGTAGTCCGTGTAAAGGCCCCAATACAATACCATCATTTAGTAACTTATCTTTGACTCTTGCCTCGGCAATAATACCATCATAAGATTTGATATCTGACACAGCATTAATGGAATCATTATACTTTTTTATATGATCAAAAAATTGCTTTGCAACAGCTTCACAAGAAATTTTTTGATCTCTTATGAGCTTCGTTATTTTTGTTGCGCTTTGAAAAATTATTTGTTCCATTACTGACCGTTTTTTCTGTAAATCACTTTACCATATATATTCTGCAATTCTCCTTGAGAATTTCGATCTATAAAAACTTCACTTGAATTAAATCTCAATGTATCTCCATCAAATTCAATTTCAAGAAAAGCGGTGTTACCGTCAATATCAAGTGATAAAAGTGAAAAATTAGAATTGACTTTCCATGTGCCAGTTACTGGAGAAATGTCACCACTAGTACATCCATAATCATTAGTACCTTCATTATAATTCCAAGTGTTGCTTTCTTGATAAAAAGTAAGGTCTTCGTTAAGTACTAACTTTGAGTATCTGCAAGGAAGTTCATCTAAAAGCTCTAATGAAGTAACCCCATCATTATTGATATCAAATAGCGGCTCGTTGGCAACAAAACTTATCGAATTCCATGTGCCGTAAATATTCAAAGTTGGGTTTATTATTGTATCGTCATCGCTAGATGAGCATGACACAAGAAATAGCATTACCAATACTGCTAATAAAATAGTTGCTTTCATTTTTAGTTTTTTAATGATTCATTTTTTTTAAATTGAGTAATCACTTTTGACACTTAGAGTAGTTTGTTGAAGCTTTCCTCTTGTTGTTCTAGAAGAAGGAAGTTTGAATTTTTAGAATTGGTAGTTCAGCCCTAGATTAAGGCCTATCCAATAGAATTGCTTGCTGTTTTGATTTGTTTTTTCGTGAATTGTATACGGAGTATTAAGAGTTCCATATTTGCCATTCACCATTTTATTAGTGTTGTAGAAATTTAATGAAGGACCCGCAATTACTGAAAACTTATCCACTATTTTATAGTGAAGATTTAAATCTAGCTTATATAAATCATTTTCCTTTGATGACCAATCTCCATCATAAACAATTTTATTGTAAGTAAGATCAGTGCTAAAATCAAGGTTTTCAGAAACATCAAATAATCGACCAAATCCCAGACCATAACTATGTACTGGTTTTCCATCGAAAGCAGAATATCCATACTTAAAAATGGTGTATAGTTTTTTACTTCCCATTTTATAATTTAAGTTCGCATACATCGTTTCTCCAGCAGTAGATTCTAATGCGAAGTACCCATTTTTTATGATGTTAAAGATTCCTAAAGAAAGTCCTTCATCTTCATCTTTGAAGTTGATTACCCCTATTTGAAGTCCTTTTACTTTTTTTGCATAGTTGAAAACTCCAAGTTGAGCACCATGTAAATTTCCATACGTTAAATTCGCTGTTGACCACTGAAACCCTCTAGTGTCTCTTTCATTTATATTTGCCACACCAGATATTTGAACACCTCTTACATCTCCATAGTTGTAATTTAAGATTCCACCAAATTCGAATCCGTTCACTCCACCGTTTAATCCATATAAAATGTTAAACGAAACGTCATTCACATAATCCGTAGCGGACCCGTGACTTCCTAGCGGATATCCAAACGATACTTGAAACCCACTTGTTTTTACTTCCTTTTTTTCTTGTGCTACCGAGCTAATGCCTAGCATTAAAACTAAAACGGTAATTGATACTAGTTTTTTCATTTATGTTCTTTTTACTACAAGTTCTTGACCTGTTTTATAAATTCTGAACAAAGGTGAAACAGTTTGCTTTACATAAAGACCTAGCTTGTAAGGTAGAAGTATGCGCCTATAAGGAAAAACCACTAACCTTCTGATAATGAGGCTTTTAGTGATTTATTCTGAAATAAAAAATAGAGGTGCGAGTTTACAAGGAAAAAAGAAAATAGTAGATTTTACTACAAAGCTTTGAAAAATTCTGTGGGTGTTTTTCCTGTAACCAACTTAAAGTGTTTGTTAAAAGTAGATTTTGTGCTAAAACCACAATCATAGGCAAGGGAAATCATAGTATACTTTTTATTTTCAGGTAGTGAAGCTAGTTTAATAAATTCGTTAATCCGAAGAGAATTTACATAATTATAAAAGTTCTTTCCTTCCATTTCATTAATTACTTGTGACAAATGATTTGGATGAACTTTAAGTTGTCTAGAGAGTTCTACTAGGGTAAGTTCTTCGTTTTTATAAATGGCATTTTCATTTACAAGTCTATTCAAGTTTGAATAAATGTTAGAGGCCATTTCTTCATTTAAACCAGACTTTTCATATTTCCCAGTTGAAGTTTTAGAAGGTGTTATCACTTCTTTGTTTTCTTTTTTATTTTTAAAAAGAATATCGTCTTCAATTTCTTCGGGATTAATAGGTGAATAAAAAACATTCAATTGATTGATTCCAAAAAAACCAATGAATAAAACCAAAATAACAACTGCGGTATATATTACATCGTTACTAAAAAAAACAGAGATTAAAAATATACTACCATTTCCTATCGATAAGTATTTTAGCCATTCTAACTCTTTTTTATCAGTATTAGAAAACCTGTCTTTAATCTTTTTTTGGTGTCTTTTTATAATGATTAAAGACCATATTGAATAAGCGATACCAGATATTGCTATAACTGAAGATTGAATGATAACATACCATTCAAATCCTTTTCCTTCATTTTGATACACAAAAATTTTCTCCTCCCCTGTTAATTGATAAAAAGGAATAGTCAGAAGAGTTACTATAATTGTTGGTGTCAAGTGCAGTAATACTATCCCATTATTTCGAATAGGGCTTCCGGTAATTTCAACAACATAAAAATATAATAAAACACCATGTAATATTGGCAATGCCAATTCTACCCCAAGCAAATGTGGGTACTCATAAATATATTCAGAAACTCCAAAATACCTTAATACTTGATTAATAGAAATAAAAATTAACCAAATCACTAATATTCTATCTGCTTGCGATTTATTCTTCTTTATGAGTAAAAGAAGTGAAAGAAAAATGGCAATAAAAATCCCGATTATAAAAAACATTTTTGGTTTAATTCTATAAACACAAATTAACGCAATATTTATTTTTCGAGACTTAATTTATTGAATTATCAATATAGATATTCTATTTAATAAGAGAGTTGTTTTTAAATAGTTTCATTTTTCTTTGTTTAAAATTTGGTGTCTGTTTATTTATCTGCTGCTAACATTCCGGCTAGTAGTTCTCTCTTATGAACTTTTTTTGCCTTTTTTCTCATTCCAAAAGCAATTCTTAAAAAGTTAAACCTTATAATAATAACATAAGAGATGATTATAAAAAATAAAGAGAAAATGATAATCCAAAATGCTTGCATACCATAAGAAACATCCCATTTTAAAACAACATATCCAACAAATATTAAAACCGGTTGATGCAATAAATAGAAAGGATAAATAGCATCATTCAACACTTTTCTATACTTGTGCTCTTTGTTGAAATATTTTTTAAAATAGCCAATTGCTGTAATTCCGCAGGATAATGAAATAATAATTTCTGTAATTCCTCTTGAATAGTCTTGTGCTATTGAAGGTTCTCCAAAAATTGATGGTAATAAAAACAAAAGACCTGTAAAAACTATGGTTTGAGTTAAATATAACCTTCTACTATTAGCAAGTGATTCAATTACTTTATCGCTTGTAAGTAACATAAAACCACTTAGAAAGAATAACAAATAGTAAGTGAAATATGCCCAATCATTGTATAACGCATGTGTACTTTTTGGGAAATATTGTCTTAAAATAGCTTGCGATATAATTAAAGTCAATAATATCCAATTTAACCCCATTCTTTTAGAAACTAGATTAATTAACTTTCCTCTTAGCATATTGTAGTGACCACTTTTTGTGTATTTCAAAAATGGAGCAATCATTAAAGAAATGACAAACAAGTAAAGTATAAACCAAAGGTGATGCCATGAAATATTACCAACAGGATATGGACCGCCATCAAACATATGTGGTATAAAATCTAGAAAGGAACTATAATTATCTATCCGCTCAACATAAACCATCAATGGAACTAATGTAAAGAACCCAATGCTAAAAGGTATGTATAACCTTTTAAACCTCTCTTTAACGTATTGCCAAGTTGTTCTGTGTCCAATAGCATAATAGGTTCCAACCCCCGATACTAAAAATAGCAAAGGCATTCTCCATAAATGCAGCCACCACATAATGGGATCTAAAAAAGGAAAAGATTCGGTACTATTCACATGCCATTGCTCTGGTCTAAAAATCATGCCTACATGGAAAAAAAACACACTTATAATCAATCCAATTCTTAACCAATCTATAAAATATTTTCGATCGCTTTTTAATTTAATTTTTGAGTTCATAATTGCTTTATTTTGAATTATGAAACAAATCTATAACCGAAGTGAGTAGTTTAGAGAATTAGCCTATAAGCGCGGCGTTCGAGTTTATAAGGGAGTATTAAATACTGCTGATTATCAAGCATTTAAAACCCTCTAAATGCTGAAGGTGTTTGTGAAGTATATTTCTTAAACGCAGTATTAAATGCTGATTTTGAATTGTAACCAACTTGTTCGGCTATTTCTTCAATAGTTAGCTTCTTCCCTAAATCTGTTTTTAAAATTGCTTGAGCCTCTTTAACTCTGTAGGTTGCTAAAAGCTCAAAAAACGACAGGTTTAATTGCTCATTAATCACTTGTGATACATGATGTGAACTCTCATTAATCGTTTTTGATAAACCAGACAATGATGCTGTACTTCGTTTAAAATATTTCTCAGTTTCCATCTGATTTCTAATTGCTGCTAGAATCAGTTTTTTATTTTCTTCTGCTAACGAAGATTTTTTATATTTCAATATTGGTCCTTCTAAAAAAGATGAAGTTGTTTGATAATAAGATGACGTATTCATTATTTGATATGAAGTCAAAAAAATCATAAAACAGATATATAGAAAAATCAGGTAGTCTCCTACATCGCTTTCAAAAGTTGATTTTACAAAAATTAGTATTAGAGTAATTACTGTAAAATGATAAAACGAGTTTCTTAATGAAACTAAAGCTTTGTCCTTAGTTTTTAAAATAGATTCCTTTTTCTTTCTAGCCTCAGCAATCAATCTCCAACTGAGAACGATATTATAAACAACAATATGGAATATGGTAACTAAGTTTACAAAATTACGGAGCCCTAATGGATCTCCTCTAAAAGGTAAAGTCGTTTCGGCATAAGCCATATCCAATTGCATTACATTAATATTATCATTATACTTAAAAACGTCTGCTGCCGAAAAATAAAACATGCAATAACTTAGCCATAGTATAAAAGGAACAAAATGTAGGGCGTCTTTTTTACTCCTTTTATCACCAAACTGACTAGTCATAAACAAATAAATAAGAGGAGCAATCACAAAATTTAGAGGTTCAGAAAAATTTGAAAGCCTAAGCACTTTAAAAATGTATCCTGTATAATTTAACCAGCCTTCAAGCATTACAAGAGATAGAACAAGAATTAATAATCCCATATATAAATTAGGAGTCTTCTTTTGAATAGACTTTTTTATTAGAAAAAAAGAAATAAACAATCCGAAGAAAATCCCTAAAAAAA
>CAJXHW010000039.1 GCA_913054565.1 uncultured Kordia sp.
ATTATATTTTAGTTATACCTTTGACTAAATCTTTAAACATTATTTCCGTAATGAGCGATTCAAATACCACCATTTATATAGTTGCGACAATTATTATACTTCATTTTTTAGTAGGTTTTATCTGGCTAGCTTATAAACTCACTAAAAAAAAGGACGATAAGTAATTAATGAAACAATCATCCTTAACTCACTTTACATTAACTTTTTTTTATTAACAAATTCCATTGCTCTGGCGATAGCGTTTTTATAACTAAGTCTCTACAATTTGTTTTTTTTGAGACTACGTTAACTCTTATCTTCCCAATTTCATTTACCTTTTTAAATATTCCTGCTTTAGGTTCCTTATTAAGGGATGCTTGATAGATCTCTTTTTCTAGATTTTGAATTTGTTGAGCCATCTGCATCATTTTAGGATGATTTTCACTACTCCAGTTTCCTAATGCTTTTTGTTGTTCCTCAGATATTTTGAAATTTGTTGTGTTGTCATTTATGGTTTGCATATAGTTAGGAAGCGGATTAACGTGTGAAATCAACACCATCATTTCTTCTCTTTCCTTAAAAGGATATCCTTTTTTATAATCTTCGACTAGGGTATTCCATTGTTTGTCGTCTAACTGTTCTAAGATGTGATCTCTACATTGAATTTTAATCTCTGCAATTTCTAATCGTAGTTTATTAGTAGCATCCAGTTTTTGTAAAATTTTCTCTGAGCTTGCTTGTTCTTTTGAAAGCGATTTTATTTCAGAATTAATTCCATCTATTTGTTTCATTTTAGCTTCAATCTTAGGATGATTTTCAGTTCTCCAAGTCGCAAATGCAGTTTCCTGTTTGTCTGTTAATACCAATTGATTATTTTCAGAAACCATATAGCGCATATAATTTGGACCAGAGAAATAGTCTTCAATTTTAAGCTTTTTATCCGCACTTGGTTTTTCTATTGCAACACTTTTTTGAGTTTCCACTGTATCTGTTTTCTTCTCCTTGTTGTTACAAGAAATCATTACTAATGCTAAAGTTAGTGCTATTCCTATTTTCTTAATTCCTATTTGATATATCATAATTTTGTTTTTTTAAATTCACATCAAATGTGAGGAATAATTGATGCATACACAGTTACCTAGGTTACATAACAAGAAAGCACTCTTTATGAAGAGTGCCTTTTCTACGTTCCGCTTTCGCGAAAACGAAAACTAATAACTAGTGTCATCTAACTTCACTTTACCGTGAAAAGTCTTATATAAAAACAAGAAATAGCCAGCTAGCAAAGGTGCTCCAATAAGAACGATAGTAAGCATAATGCCCAACGATTTTTGTGATGATGCTGCGTTGTAAATAGTAACACTATACTTTGGGTCTATAGACGATGGTAATAAAACTGGGTATAATTGAACCGCCACTAACATCAATAGAAATGCCATTGTTAATGAGGAAAAAACCAAGGCGATTCCATATTTTTTCTTTGATACCAATCTTGGCACATTTGCAACTGCTAGAAAGGCCAAAACAGGAATTATAAAGAATACTGGATATTCTTTAAATCTATCTGTAACGCCTGGCAAAAATACTAGTGTGTATAAAGATGTTGCTGCAAAACTAACAATGAAAAAAATCATTCCTTTTTTAAGCAAAAAAGTCAATCTTGCGTGCAAACGACCTTCTGTCTTTAATAACAAAAAGATCGCACCTTGGGTCATAAATAAGGATACTGTAGTCAGACCCACCATAATCGCATAAGGATTCAAAAATGAGAAAAACATACCGCCTTTATAGCTTAAATTTTCACCTATCTCAAGACCTTGCAAAATATTAGCAACCACAACTCCTAATAAAAATGAGATTAAAACATTAGATATAAAGTAAGTAATATCCCAAGTTTTACGCCACCACAGCATTTCTTCTGCACTTCTAAATTTAATTGCTGAAGATCGCAGTACTAATAACATAAGAAAAAGCATAAATGGCACATACATAGACGACAACATTGTAGCATACATCACTGGAAATCCTGCAAATAGGGCACCACCACCTATAACTAACCAAACTTGATTTGCATCCCATAATGGACCAATTGCATTAATAGCAATACGTCTACTCAAATCTTTTTTAAAAAATAGATGCCAGGCTCCAGCACCGTAATCAAACCCTTCTAAAATGGCATAACCAGAAAATAATAAACCGACTACTAAAAACCATAGTGTTGGATAATCTATACCTAAAAAATATTCCATATTCATTTTGTTAAATAATTTCTAACGGATTTTTAGCTTCATCATAAGGGCCATTTTTAATCTTTTTATTCATAGAATAAATAAACAATAGAAATAATATCGTATACACAACTAAGAATAATATTAAGGAGAATAAAATTTGATTAGACGATACCTCTTGAGAGAAACCTTCACTCGTTCTTAGGTGACCATAGACTATCCACGGTTGTCTTCCCATTTCTGCTGCAAACCAACCTACCTGATTTGCTATTTGCGGTAAAAGCACAGAAAATGCAAAGATTTTTAATAACCATTTTTTATCAAACAGTGTCCCACGCCACCATAAGAAACTAGCGTAAAGAGTTAGTCCTATAAGGAACATACCAATAGAAATCATAATATGATAAAATTGAAAAACAGCATTAACTTGTCCTGGTCTTTCATCTTCAGGAAATGCGTTTAAACCTGTAATGGGCTCGTCAAAATCTTGATGTACTAAAAAAGATAAACCTCCTGGTAATTTCACACCAGTGACCTCTTGTGTTTCATTGTCTACCCAGCCAAATAAATATAGATCTGCGGGTGCAGATTTTTCATAATGACCTTCCATTGCTGCTAGTTTTGCAGGCTGGTTAACCGCAACTCCATCTGCAGAACTATGTCCTGAAAGTAATTGTGTTAAGGAAACTATTGTTGCTATTGCTAATGAAATCTTGAATGCCTTCTTTGAAATCTCCACATAACGTCCTTTAACTAAATAATATGCGTGTACGCTCAATACTAAAAATACACCGGCTAAAAATGCACCTTGCCATACGTGAATTATTCTATCTACACTTGAGGGATTAAAGACCATCGCCCAGAAATCTGTGACTTCGGCTCTTGCATCAAAGCCTTCACCAACTATGTGATATCCCGCTGGTGTTTGTTGCCAACTATTAGCCACAACAATCCAAACTGCCGAAAACATAGATCCTAGAAACACTCCAATAGTAGATATAAAGTGAACTTTAGGAGACACTCTGTTCCAGCCAAATAGTAATACGCCTAAAAAAGCACTTTCTAAACCAAATGCAAATAGACCTTCGGCAGCTAATGCACTACCAAAAATATCACCTACATACCTAGAATAGACAGACCAATTAGTACCAAATTCAAACTCCATTATAATACCAGTAGCGACACCAATACCAAAGGTTATGGCAAATAATTTCAACCAAAAACGAGTTAAAATCTCATAATGTTTGTTTCCAGTTTTTAAGTACATTCCTTCAAAAAAGACCATTACTAAACCGATACCAATACTTAATGGCGGGTAGATGTAATGAAAAGCGATAGTGAAAGCAAACTGGATTCTAGCAAGAATTTCTGTATCCATAATATTCAAATAATTTCTGAACAAAGTTAAAAATATAACCCGCCTATTTGAGTAACACAGGTTACATATAGCAATATTTTTTTCATTCTTTTTTTTCTTTGTGTAACCTAAGTAACTTCCAGAAATGTGTTCCTATTTTATCTTTGTGCTTACAAACATTTAGTATAGATGATATTGATTGAAATACCGCTTTCGCGAAAGCGAGAAATGTATCATATAACTAAGTGATATTTATCAGCTTTCTATTTGAAAGCACCTTTTATTTTTGCACTGTGAAGCTATTTAGCGTAGTTATACTATCCTTTTTATTATTGAGCAATAGCGTCAAGGTATCCCTTGTTTATAGCTGGTATACGATAGATGTTGAAAGTTTTATTGAGCAATTATGTGAAAATAAAGATAAACCTCAATTACAGTGTAATGGAAAATGCTACTTGAGTAAAATGACTGAGGATACTTCGTCAGAAAAAGAGCAAACGATTCCAGTACTAGAATGGGATCAACTCGTATTTTGTCAAACAGAATTATCGACAGATAAACAGATTAATGAAACTGCAATAAAACATATAGATTTCTATTATCTAGCACCTTCTACTGAAGGCTATTTTCATTCTATTTTCCATCCTCCGCAAGTTTAATTATTGATATAATAAAACTCGAAGAGAGCACTTTAATTATGTGCTCTCAAGATTACTGTGGTTCAATTTTGAAAATAAAAAAATGAAAATAAAAAGATTAGCGCTTTTGTGCGCAATTCTTCCTGTGTCATTGTTTGCACAGGAAACAATAAAAAAAGATTCAACAGAAACAAAATCAATAAAACTAAATACAGTTATAGTAACTGGTAAGGGAAATACAGACCCAGTATTAACAACGGTAAAAACAGATCTTCTCAAGAAAGTAGTACAACCTAAAAATGTAGCTGATTTATTTAATGACTTTAATGGTTTCTCATTAATTAAAAGAGGAAATTATGCGATAGACCCATCATTTAGAGCCTCGCAATACGAGCAATTAAATATTCAATTTGACGGAGGGACAAAAGCGGTACACGCTTGTCCTAATCGTATGGACCCAATTACAACCCACGTTGTTCCTGAGGATATAGAGCGTATTGAGGTTATAAAAGGCCCTTATACTGTTAGATATGGTGCTACTTTTGGAGGAGTTATTAACCTCGTAACCCAAAAGCCTAGCGCAATGGAAAATGGTTTGCACGGTACTGCAAGTTCCGGTTATGAGTCTAATGGAAACTCTCTGGTTTCTTCTTTAAAACTTCATCAAGTAACTGATAAGTACGACATAGTAGGAAATGTTGGCTATCGAGATTTTGGTAATTATGAAGATGGCGATGGTACTGAGATTCCTTCTTCTTTTAGAAGTCTGGACTATGGGTTGCGCCTAGGATATAATATTAGTGACAATCAAAGAGTCCAAGCGCACTGGAGACAATCCTTTGGGAGAGACGTTTTGCACGCAGGCTTACCAATGGATACTGAAGAAGATAACAGCTCTATTCTATCTGTAGACTATAAAATCTCAGATTTGTCTGGTTTTATAAAGGAAGTAAATGCTAAAGCCTATTATTCTTATGTTGACCATATAATGGCAAATACACGGAGACCATCATTTATGATGACAGAAGCCTTGTCTACCATCGATGCATCTACTGCTGGTGGAAAGATTGAGTTTAAGATGAAGCCAACCGAAAAGTGGATTCTGTACGGCGGATTAGATGCGATGCTTATTGCACGTGATGGTGGAAGAACAAGAGTTGTAAAACGCAATATGATGGGTGATGTTTTACCAGAACCTATAGTGTTTCAGGATAAAATATGGCAAGATTCTTATGTAAACGACTTTGGGATATTTGCAGAAAATAAATACGCAATAACTGATAAAACGATGCTTACTGCAGGTTTGCGTTATGACTTGGTCGTTTCAGACATTCAAGACCCAGAAGCAGATTTTCAAGAGTTGTATGACAATCTTGGTCAGCGAGAAGAGCACAATGTATCTGCAACGGTTTCTATGAAACATAAGCTTTCAGACAATACTACTTTAGAGGTTGCTTATGGTCGTGGTGTGCGGTCTGCAAATATGATAGAGCGTTATATTAATCATTTTTCTGTAGGTCAAGACCCTTTTGAATATGTAGGAAACCCTAATCTTGATGCAGAGGTTAACAACCAGTTTGAGATAGGTTTCAAAGGACGTAAGCGTTTTGAAAAAGGAATAGACGCTTTGCGTTATAGTATTTCTGGGTATTATGCATTGTATGAAAATTATATTGTTGCTGTAGTTGACCCAACACTTGATAGAAAGTTTATGCCTAATGCACAACCCCAAGAAGTAAAACGATTTATCAATCTTGACAACGCTTATAAAACTGGTTTTGAGGCAGAGGCAGCAATAGATTTTGCAACGTATTTTGATTTTTCTACCGCATTTTCTTATGTGTATACGAGAAACAAAGACCTTGATGAATCTTTACCATTAACGCCACCTCTTACAACGCGCTTAGGGCTGGGTTTTGAAAAGGAAAAGTTTTGGGCTAGTTTAGATTATACGATTACGTCAAAGCAAGATGAAATAGCCCTAAGTTTCAGGGAACAAGAAACAGCTGGTTATGAAACCTTAGATCTCCGTTTCGGTTTTAAACCTGTAAAAAAGTTGAATATAGGTGTTGCAGTTCTTAACGTATTTGACGAGACTTATAATAATCACTTAAATTTCTCTTTTGTGAATCAATCTGATTTTACGAGAGTGCCTATCAATGACCCTGGGAGAAACTTTTCGGCATTTGTGCAGTACGCTTTTTAAAGTTTCTTATTTATAATTTAAAAGCCCTTTTGAGAATTTCAAAGGGCTTTTTGTTATGCGCTTTTTTCGAAAGTGGAAAATAAAATTGAGTTGTGTAACAAGGGTTACTTATAAAAGACATTTCCAATCGTACATTTACGATAAGAAATATGAAAAGAAGCTTAGAGCATATTGAATACAAGGAAGATACTGAAGCATTGGCAAGATTTGCTAAAGCATTAGGTCATCCTACGCGTATCGCGATTTTAAAACATCTTGAAAATCAGTCGTGTTGTTTTACTGGAGATTTGGTTGACGTACTACCAATTTCTCAATCAACGGTATCACAACATTTAAAAGAGCTTAAAAATGCGGGATTAATTCAAGGTGAGTTAAAACCGCCAAAAATAAAGTACTGTATAAATCAAGAAAATTGGAAGATAGCAAAAACGTTATTTCAATAATTTTTTGATTGATATTTTTTAATAATCATATCGCCTATTGGCGATAAACAAACATATGTGTTATGAGTAAAGTAATTAAAATCTTAGGGACAGGATGTCCAAAATGCAAATCAATGACTGGTGTAGTTAAAGATGTAGTTTCAGCTAATAATATTGATGCTACTATCGAAAAAGTCGAAGACATAATGGAAATTATGAAGTTCAACGTAATGACAACGCCAGCTTTGGTAATTGATGATGTGATTACAATAAAAGGCAGAGTGCCTTCAAAAGATGAAGTATTGGCTCTTTTAAACTAATTCAACCCAACTATGAGTTATCATATCGAGGCATCATCCATTTCAAATCAAGATGTAGTTCTATTTCTGTTACTATCAAAAAATTAGAAAATGTTTGATTGGATACAAAACATAGCGGATTAGCTGGTCTATGATGTCTTAAATTTAAGCAAAGGACAGCATCTTGCAGAAGCTTTAAACTTCTTTATTTACGACACCACAAAGATTTTAATCCTACTCTTTGTCGTCATCTTTTTTATGGGAATAGTAAACAGTTACTTTCCCATAGATAAGGTTAAGAACTATCTATCAAGAAATAAACTTTACGGACTAGAATACTTAATGGCAAGTCTATTTGGTGTGGTAACCCCTTTTTGTTCTTGTTCATCAGTTCCGTTATTTATCGGTTTTGTAAGAGGTGGAATTCCTTTAGGTGTTACTTTTTCATTTTTGATTACTTCACCTTTGGTCAATGAAGTTGCAATCGGACTTTTCGTTGGCTTGTTTGGAATTAAAACAACCATAATTTATGTGGTAAGTGGTGTTTTGTTAGGCACTATTTCTGGTGTAATTCTTCAAAAATTAAAATTGGAAGGCTATCTAACACCTTGGGCAAAAGAAGTGCTGGCAAATGCACAAAGAGAACAAGATATATTTCAAGCAGAAAAACAAACTTTCAAACAACGCTTGCCAATTATTTGGATAGAAGTTGTAAAAATCCTTAAAGGAATCATACCCTATGTTTTAATAGGTATCGCCATTGGTGGGTTGATGCACGGTTATATTCCAGAAGGCTTTTTTGAGAAATATATGGACAAAGACAATCTTTTTGCCGTTCCTATTGCTACGATTTTGGCAGTACCAATGTATTCAAATGCATCAGGCATACTTCCCGTAGTTCAAGTGCTGGTTGCCAAAGGTATTCCTTTAGGAACTGCAATCGCTTTTATGATGGGAGTTGTTGGACTTTCCTTACCAGAGGCAATGCTCTTAAAAAAAGTAATGACCCTAAAACTAATCGCTATCTTTTTTAGTGTCGTAACACTTTGCATCATCATTTCAGGCTATGTATTCAACATTATATTATAAACCATAAATTCAAAAAAAATGAACACATTAAAATTATTAAGCGCATTAGCCATCAGCCTATTGTTAGCTTCTTGTAATGGTCAAGATAAAAATAAAGAAACTGCTGTAGATACCTCCATTTCAAAAATTGAAGTATTGGATTTCCATTCAACGCACAGATGTATGACGTGTAATGCTATTGAAGCAAATACGAAATACACGCTAGACACTTATTTTACACCTGAACTGAAAGAAGAAAAAATCACGTTTCAGGTTATCAATGTAGATGAAAAGGAAAACGAAAAAATTGCTGAAAAATTTGAGGCATCTGGAACTTCTCTAATCTTAAACGTGATTAAAAACGGAAAGGAAACTCAAATAAATCTTACAGATTTTGCCTTTATGAGTGGGAACGACCAAGAAGCCTTCTCTAAAGAACTAAAAGCTAAAATAGATACGGAATTAAAAACACTCTAAATGGATGTCCTGCAATCGCTTTTAGAGAATTACAATATCCCTATTTTATCGGCATTGATACTCGGATTAATGACAGCCATTAGTCCTTGTCCTTTGGCGACCAATATAACTGCAACCGCATTTATTTCTAAAAACATTTCAAGCAAACGAAAAGTGTTTTTAAGTGGATTATTGTATTCTTTAGGAAGAGGATTTAGCTACACTGCAATTGGTTTAATTTTATATTTTGGCGCCAGTAAATTTCATATTGCACGGTTTTTTAATCAAAATGGAGAGAAATATTTAGGGCCTTTATTAATAATCATTGGGTTGATTATGCTCAATATTATCAAACTAAATTTTTTAGGAAAATCAAATTTTCAAGAAAAACTATCTGAGAAATTTAAGGACAAAGGGCTTTTAGGTTCTTTTTTGATAGGAGTCGTTTTTGCTCTGGCTTTTTGCCCTTATAGTGGTGCCTTATTTTTCGGGATGTTAATCCCAATGACTATTGCTTCAGCAGACGGATTATTTTTACCGATTGTATTTGCGTTCGGTACAGGTTTACCTGTGATTCTTTTTACCTATTTACTAGCTTTCACAGCAGGAAAAGTAGGTGTATTCTATAACAGAATTACTAAAGTAGAAAAAGTGATGCGAACAGTTGCAGGTGCTGTTTTCATATTGACGGGATTGTACTATGTAGCCATTTTTGCTGGAATTATGTAATTCGTTTTAGAGTGTTTAGCTAAAATTAAAAGCCCTTCAGTATCGAAGGGCTTTCTTATTTTTTAATTCCAACAAATCGTATCACTTCAGCAGTGCCTCTATGATAATTTCCTTCGGCAAGTTCGATAGTTTCTTCTTTTAATATGTTGAATTCTAATTCTGGGAATTCGTCATTAATTTCTTCTATAGAAAATAGCATCGCTTCATTTTTAGGGCCACCAGAAGGTTTTCCAAATTGCGCTTTAGCGAAAGCTTCAAAAATAACTATCCCATTAGGTTTCAAGAATTTTATGAGATGTTGAAATGCTTCTTTCCTTATTTGTATGGGAAAATGAGTATAACACAATCCTATGACATCAAATTTGATATCAGTTTTAAAGTCAAGCACTCCATTAACCTGATAATTAATGGAAACATTTTGCGTTGCCGACAATTGCATTGCTTTTTCCTTGCCGCTTTTACTAATGTCAAAGGCAACTACATCCCAATCTTGAGAAGCGGCATAGACTGCATTACGACCTTCACCTTCGGCAGGAAGTAGTACATTTCCTGCCTTCAGTTGGTCTAGCTGTTCTTTGAAAAATCTGTTAGGTTGCGTACCATAGACAAATTCTTTTTGGGCATATCGTTCGTTCCAAAATGCTTCGGGATATTGTTTCATAGAATATCGTTTTTTGCTTTAATCACGATAAGCAGATAGCATCCACACTAATTTTTCTTGTTGAACAATATAATCACTCATCAAGGCTACTGTTCCTTCGTCATTAGCATCTGCTGCAATTGACAAAATAGCTCTTTCCTTTCCTAATAATGTTTTTAAGGCTTTTAGAATACTATCTATTGCAACTTCTCCATCAGTAACGTTTTCTGCTGTTTTGATATCAGAAGTCTCGAGGTACTTTTTAAAAGAATGTAATGGTGTTGCACTTAAAGTAAGTACGCGCTCTGCGATTTCATCTACCTTAATTAAAGCGTCGTTGTATAGTTCTTCAAACTTAAGGTGTAATTCAAAGAATTTTTTCCCTTTTATGTTCCAATGAAATCCTCTTAGATTCATATAGAACAATTGATAATTTGAAAGTAAATCGTTTAATTGTACTGCGGTGGTTTGTGATGCTTTATTATCTAAACCAATGTTATTTATATTTTCCATAATTTATTATTTAAAATCTCTACATGAAGTTACTTCATATTTTAAGGGGCGTAAAGATATACAAATCACT
>CAJXHW010000040.1 GCA_913054565.1 uncultured Kordia sp.
GATAGTATCTACACTTTCATCGGTAATATAACTAATTGCTTTTTCAGTAAACACATGTCCTTTTTCTGTTAACGATACAATTTCATCAACAATGTCAATCATATTATTTTTTAATGCTAATTCTAAGACAGATTTTGCTTGAGATTTTTTCCAATTAATATGTTCTCCTAAATGGTTTACATGTCGCTCGTCTTTTTCTTTATGATTTTTCAAATGCAATAAGAACGTTAATAAAAGAACTTCCGTTTTCTGGCGTTGTTGTCTATACATTACTGACAACACTCCTGTAGATGGTGTAAAAAGAAAAACAAGTAAAAAAACAACCCCTAAAACACTAGCAATAGATCCTGCAATAGAAACATCAAAGAAATGTGCTAACCAATACCCAGAAATAGCCGAAAACACTCCAAAGAAAATTGAGTATACTAACATTAATTTTAAATCTTTCGTCAACAAATATGCTGTAGCTGCAGGAGCAATTGTTAGCGCCACAACAAGTATTGCTCCAACTGCATCAAAAGCGCCAACCGTAGTTACAGATGCCACTGTCATTAACCCATAATGTAATATCACTGGCGAAAACCCTAGTGCTGATGCCAAACTTACATCAAACGTACTAATTTTTAGTTCTTTGAAAAAAGCTATTAATAAACTTAGTGTAACTAATAGTATTACCCCAATAACCCAAAGCGACTTCGGACCTGCATCAAACCCATACAACTCTACCCTATCAAAAGGAGCAAATGCCAATTCACCTAACAACACAGCATCAATATCTAAATGCACATCATTGGCATTTTGAGCAATTAGAATAACACCAATACTAAACAATGCTGGAAAAACTAAACCGATTGCAGTATCTTCTTTAACCAAACCTGTTTTTTGAATAAATTCAACCAAAAACACCGTTAGAACACCAGTAAATGCTGCGAAAATAATTAGAATTGGTGACGATAAATCTTGCGTTATGAAAAACCCAACGACTATACCTGGTAGTATCGCGTGACTAATTGCATCACTTATTAACGCCATTTTTCTAAGTACCAAAAACACTCCTGGTATTGCACAAGCTACAGCTACTAAGCTAGCAATAATCTGAATTTCAATTTGCGCGCTAGTCATCAATATTCATTTGTTGATTATACAAATTTTTAGCCTTATAAAACCCTTCTTCTGTTAAGGACCAATTAGCACCATTCAAAACTATCAAACGTTCCTTTTCTAACTTAAGAAGAGATTTTTTTGTGTATCCTTGAAAGTTATTTAAGATTTTTATTGTGTGTGGATGACTTATATCATTATGTGTTTTTGCTATATCATACATAAAAGACAATGTTTTATGCAACTTTAAATCATTCCTGTTTTTTCTAAACCTAATTTCCTTAAACAATAAACCTCTCCCTGGAGAAAATATAAAAGACACTAAAACCACTACAGAAGCAACCAAAACAATAACAGGCCCTGTTGACAAATTAGGATAACTAGCACTTATACCTGTACCTACAACCCCCGAAAAAGCACCAAAAACAGCAGCCAAAAACACCATAACAGATAAACTGTTTGTCCATTGCCTAGCTGCAGCAGCTGGAGCTAACAACATTGCACTCATGAGCACTACCCCTACTGTTTGCAGTCCTAAAATAATTGCCACAACAATAAACGACGTGATTAGCCCTTCTAACAACTTTATATTAAAACCAAGTGTTTTTGTGTAATCTGAATCAAACAATAAGAGTTTAAATTCTTTCCAAAAAAGCAGTAAAACAACTGCGCAAACGCTTGTAACAATCACCATAAACCAAACGTCTTTTTCTAACAAAGTAGCTGCTTGCCCAAACAAATATTTGTCTAAACCAGCTTGATTAGCGTTTGGTTGTTTTTGAATAAATGTTAACAACAACATTCCTGCCCCAAAAAACAATGATAGTATCAACCCTAATGCTGTATCGGATTTTAAATGTGTTTTTGTGATTATTGATTTAATCCAAAACGCCCCTAACAAACCACTAATTAACGCTCCTAGCAATAATGTGTTACTATCCTTTGCACCTGTTATCAAAAAGGCTATTGCAATTCCTGGCAGGGCTGCATGTGAAATGGCATCACCCAATAAACTCTGTTTTCTCAGTACAGCAAAACTTCCTAACATACCACAAACTGCACCAAGCACAGCAGTACCCAATGTAATTGTTCTCAGCGTATAATCTGAAAATAGTTGCTCTATGTATATTGTGAAATCGATAACTACTTTATTCTTGGATACTCACCTGATAATTAATTCCGTATGTTTTTATCAAATTATCATTATTAAAAATGTCTTTTACTGGACCTGTAGCTATTTTTTTTACGTTCAAAAAAGTCACCCAATCAAAATACTCTGGCACTGTTTGCAAATCATGATGCACAACAACTACAGTTTTACCTGCTTTACGCAAAAGCTTTAAAATGTTTATTATCGCCTTTTCTGTTGTTGCGTCTACACCTTGAAACGGCTCATCCATAAAGTATATTTCAGCATTTTGAACTAGAGCTCTAGCTAAAAATATACGTTGTTGTTGCCCTCCTGAAAGCTGACTTATTTGCCTACTTTTAAATGGCAACATCCCTACTTTTTCTAAAGCCTCTAATGCGGCTTTCTTCTCATTCTTTCCAGGGCGTTTGATCCAGCCTAAAGTTCCATAAGTTCCCATCAACACTACATCAAGTGCTGTTGTAGGAAAATCCCAATCTACGCTTCCTTTTTGAGGTACATACGCAACTAATTGACGTTGTTTTTTATACGGTTTCCCGAAAATAGTTACTGATCCGGCAATTGGCTTTATAATTCCTAAAACTGATTTTATTAAAGTACTTTTACCAGCACCATTAGGGCCAACAACAGCCATAAGCACACCTTTCGGAATTGTTAAGTCAATATCCCAAAGTACAGGCTTATAGTTATATGCTACCGTTAAATCATCTATAGCAACAGCAATTTCTTGTTCCATTATTTTAAGGCATTAATAATCGTTTTCATGTTAAACTCATACATACCTATATAAGTTCCTTCTTTTGTATTCGGATTACCTAGCGCATCAGAAAACAATGTACCGCCAATTTCAACTTTATGATTTTTTGAGTTTACTGCCGCCTGCAATGCTTCTACTGTTCTAACAGGTACAGAGCTTTCTATAAAGATAGCTTTTACATTATGCCTAATAATAAAATTTGATAATCGCTGTACATCTTGAACACCCGCTTCTGTTGCAGTTGACAGACCTTGCAAACTCACTACTTTAAAGCCATACGTTTTTCCGAAATACGCAAATGCATCATGTGCAGTAACTAGTATTCTTTTTTCTTTAGGAAGCTCGTCTAATTGAACCTTATTTCTTAACTCTAATCGTGTTAGTTTTTCAATATATCTTTCAGCATTTGTTTTATATATCAATGCATTTTTTTTATCTAATATAGATAATTGATTAGCTACATACACTACTGTTTTTTTCCAATACGCTATAGAAAACCAGAAATGCGGATCAAAACTAGATGCGAAATCAGCGGATGATATTAAATCTGATTTTAAAATTGCATCAGAAACTGCAATAGTTACTTTTCCTTGACGACGCATTTTTTCAAATACATCTTCTAACTTTCCCTCTAAATGTAAACCACTGTAAAAAATGACATCGGCATTATAAAACTTCGCAACATCACCTTCACTTGCTTTATACAAATGCGGATCAACTCCAGCTCCCATTAACCTTTCTAAGTCAACATATTCTCCTGCAACTTCTTTTATCAAATCTGCAACTTGCGAAGTTGTTGCTACAACCTTTAATTTTCGATTTTTAAGATCTGTTCCAACCTCTTTTTTACACGAACATAAAAGCATTACCACAAGTATGACTACGTAATTTCTCATCCTTTTTGTTTAACGTAAATATTATTCGAAATTAATTGAGAAATAGTAAAATCATTCCCATCTATTTCTATTTTCATTGAATTATCAAAAGCTTCTTTTTCTAAAACCGTAATTTCCTTTCCTAAGGCTATACCTTGCTTATCTAAATATCTTAGAAAATCTGAAGAGGTGTCTTTAACCCCAACACAAACAGACTTTTTTTGTACTCCAATTACCGATAACAATTCTTTTTCAAGAAAGTTAATATTTCCGTTTTTATCTGGAATTGGATCGCCATGCGGATCATGTTTTGGATGCCCTAAAAAAGCATCCAATTCGTTAATTAATTTCTCAGAATGTATGTGCTCTAATTGCTCTGCAACATCATGAACCTCATCCCAATTGAAATTAAACTTCTCAACAAGCAACACTTCCCACAAACGGTGTTTTCTAATAACATTTGCAGCCACTTTTTCTCCACTATCAGTTAACGTTACCCCTTGGTATTTCTTATAAAAAACCAGCTGTTTTTCTGCTAATTTTTTAACCATATCAGTTACCGAAGATGCTTTTGTATCTAACTGCTGTGCAATGGCATTTGTGCTAATTCCTTTATCTGTTTTTATACTTAAATGAAATATAGCCTTTAAATAATTTTCCTCTGACTTAGAAAGCATTAATTTATTTTTTATACAAATATACAATATTTATTTAGATGAATTTCAACTTATTTCTAGTCTAATCTAAAAATATTATTAGATTTGCATTAAATATATTTTTAGAAATGAGAAAAATACTTTTTAGCTTATTGCTATGTATCAACACAATGTGTTTAGCACAACATAACACAAATGCCGTATATTCAATAAACGGTACCGTTAGCGCAAACGGAATACCAATTTCATTTGCAACCGTTATTGTAAAAAACAGCTCTAACACAACTATTTGTGATGAAAATGGCGAGTATAGTTTAAGATCCAAACATGGTGAATTGACAATTAAAGTTCAAGCCTTAGGTTATAAAACAATTGAAAAAAGAATTCATGTAGATAACAACAGTGAACTCAATTTTGAAATGACAGAGGATGTTTCATATCTAGATCAAGTGGTTATAACCGGCACAAGAACTTATAAAAAAAGGACAAACTCTGCAGTTATAATCAATGTTATAAATAGCCAAACCTTAAGTAATGTTCAAGCATGTACATTATCTGATGGCTTAAAATTTCAAACAGGATTACGTGTAGAAACAGATTGTCAAACCTGTAACTATACACAATTACGAATGAATGGGCTTTCTGGTGCATATTCACAAATATTAATAAATGGAAGACCAATTTTTAGTCCTTTAACAGGATTGTACGGCCTTGAACAGATTCCAACCAATATGATTGACAGAATTGAAATAGTACGTGGTGGAGGTTCTGCATTATATGGGTCTAGCGCTATTGGTGGTACTGTAAATGTTATTACTAAAATTCCTAGAAAAAATGATTACGACCTTATGTTTACGCATCAAAATATAAAAGGTGCCTCGGAAAACATTTTAAGTGGTAACATTTCTGCAATATCTAAAAACAAGACCACCGGGGCCACTTTTTTTATAAACAATAGACAACGAAGTGCCTACGATGCAAATGGTGACAACTACTCAGAATTACCACAACTTAAAAACTTGTCGTTTGGTACAAATTTATTTTTTCTACCTACAGAACACCAAAAACTAGAAGTTAGTATGAGTAAATTAAACGAATACCGATACGGTGGTGAATTAGTTGACAAAGCAGCACATTTAGCAAAACAATCTGAAGAGCGCACACATGATGTCTTTATTGCAAATGCAGACTATCAGATAAACTTTAATGACAACAAAAATTCTTTAATTACTTATATAGCAACGCAACACACGGCTAGGAATCATTATACAGGAATTATTCCTGATCAATCTGATGTAACAGCCTATGATAATCATTTAGAAAATCCACCATACGGAACATCTGAAAATTTAACTTTACAAGGCGGAATACAGTTTAATCATCAATTAAACAAATTCATAACAGGTAAAAATGTAATTACTTTAGGCGCTGAATACCTTCAAGACGGTGTGCTTGATCAAATTGATGCTTATGAATATAAAACGGATCAATTAACACGAAACACAAGTGTTTTTATACAAAGTGATTGGGATATTACAGAAAAACTAAATGTTTTAACTGGTATTCGTTTTGACAAATACAATTTAAAGAATTTTAAAGAAAATAAAGAGCTCACCAATAATGTTGCTAGCCCAAGGATTTCTTTGTTGTACAAACCATTTGAAAAAGCACAATTTAGAGCAACTTGGGGTACCGGTTTTAGAGCTCCACAAGCTTTTGATACCGATTTACATATTGCATTTGCTGGCGGAGGGATTTCTAGAGTTCAATTAGCCAATGATTTAAAAAAAGAACGCTCAAATACCTATACAACGTCTTTTAATTATGATAAAGGAAACAGTCATTTTATTGCAGGTTTTACTCTTGAAGGATTCTATACACATTTAGACAATGCCTTCTATCTAGATCCCGTTGGTGTAGATCCGTTTGGTGAAGTATTCATTAAACGTAATGGTGAAGGTGCTACAGTAAAAGGAGTTACCTTAGAAACACGAGCTAATTTTGATAAAGTAGTGCAAATTGAGGCAGGGCTAACATTACAGACAAGTAAGTATGATTCTGCTGTAGAAAATATTGAAGGACAAGTTAAAAAGCGAAAATTTCTAAGAACACCTAATGATTACGGGTATGCTACAATAAGTTACACTCCTAATAAGCGTTTTAACACAGCTATTAATGCTGTGTACACAGGAAAAATGGAATTAACACATTTGGCTGGAGCTCCTGAACAAACAAATGATGAGTACATTACTACTGATGCTTTTTTAGAATTAGGTTTCAAATCAAGCTACACATTTAACTTAAAAAAAATAGATACTCAATTACAACTTTTTGGCGGTATGAAAAACATATTTGACGCCTATCAATCAGATTTTGATTCTGGAAAAAATAGAGATAGCAATTATGTATACGGCCCTGGAATGCCACGAACCATTTTTATAGGTCTAAGATTAGGAACCGGGCTATAAATACAGTTTTTAATTAATCATTTAAAAAATTGACTCGTGTCAAATCTGTCGACATTTTTTATGTAATTTTGCTTTAATAAACATGAGTACTCCTTAACTACAATACATGAGAAAAGACATAGAAATTCCAAAATCAGAAGGTGTGTATATTGCAATAGTACTTGAATATAACCCTGAATATGAATTTGATGATTGGAATGCGTATTTGATTAATGATTTAGACACAGATTTAGAAATGGTATTTGTTGTCACTGAAGGTTATGATACTGAACGTAGTACATCAAAAATGCGTCATGCAATGCCTATAATTCCTAAAAAATCATATGCTAAAATTGAGCTGATGATGGAAGATATTTTTGAGTTAAACAACAAATTCAGTGTCAGTTATTTTGCTGAAGGTAAATTATATGATAAAAAGTACATTTTTACTAAAAACTCAATAAACAAGAACGCTTTAAGAGATATTCCGCACATGGAATTTAAAGGTGTACTAATGAAGTAGTTAATAAGAACGATTCAAAAATCGTTCTTATTAATCTAATTTATCTGTTAACTTATTAAAAATCTTTTTTGGGTTTTTATCTTCGTAAAGTATAGCATAAACAGCATCTATAATTGGTGTGCGTGCAACTTTTTTACTTGACAAATTTAATTTGTGAGCACAATTTGTGGCATAATATCCTTCTGCAATCATACTCATTTCCATTTGCGCAGACTTTACAGTATACCCTTTACCTATCATGTTTCCAAACATTCTGTTTCTACTAAAAACGGAGTATCCGGTTACCAATAAATCACCTAAATAAGCAGAGTTATTAATATTACGTTTCATTTTATGCTGCTTTTTAATAAAGCGCTTCATTTCTCTAATACCGTTACTCATTAACACGCTTTGAAAATTATCGCCATAACCTAAACCATGAGCAATACCCGCAGCTATAGCATAAATATTTTTCAACATAGCAGCGTACTCTGTACCAACAACATCATCAGATATTTTACACTTAATATACCAACTAGACAATGCATTAGCAACTAGAGTTGCGTTTTCTTCACTAGCACTAGCAATAGTTAAATATGATAGACGTTCTAATGCTACTTCTTCTGCGTGACATGGTCCTGTGATAACTCCAATATTTTCAAAAGGAATGTCATAATATTTATGAAAGTGTTCACCAACAATCATATTGCTTTCAGGAACAATCCCTTTAATTGCAGAAAATATAATTTTATCTTTTAATGAAACAGTTAAACTTCCCATCTCTTTTCCAACAAACGCTGATGGGATTGCAAAAATCACAACATCTGCATTTGAAACAACTTCATTGATATTTGCACTTACATTAAGTTTTTCAATATCAAACTCTACAGAACTTAAATAATTAGGGTTGTGATATTCGGTAAGTAAATGCTCAATTGCAGCTTCATTACGCATATACCATCCAACTTCAGAACAATTTTCACACAACATTTTTACTAACGCCGTGGCCCAACTTCCTCCACCGATAACTGCATATTTTTTCTGACTCATACTCTTCAATTTCATTTGCTTATAGCGTTCAAAAATACGAAAAAAATCAGCAATCAAAACCTTTGGCATAAAAGTTGATTTTACACCGGTATAAAACAGAATGTTATGAAACACTTCAAACTCATATTAAGCTTACTCATAGTCAGTTTAACATTAAACTCTTGTACGGTAGATGTTATAGAACCTCAGCATATTAATACCCCTCATTTAAGAAGCACTTTAGAAACTTATGAATTATGGTATGTTGATATTAATGAAACTATTGGATATGGTGAAGTTCCTTTTTTACAAAAAGCCTTTACACTATCTTTTAGAGGAGGTACATTATATGCCAATAACAATCTTGTAGGCATTGGGAATACTGGTAACGGATTTGGTATTGATGTTGGTTATTATAACGCTTTTGACAATATACTTGAAGTAAGTCATGATATTAATGGTTACTGGGATCTAGAAGTTTATCAAATTTCAAACAATAAAATAGAAATTTACGACCGTTACTCAGATACCTCATACTTTTTATACGGGTACCATAGAAGCACTTTTGATTATGACCTAGTGTTTTATGACAATATCCATTATTTTTTACAAGAATATGAAGCTTGGGAAAAAGTAGCTACTATTGGCGGAACAGCTAATGATTTTGACGCGGAAAACTTTATGCGCTTTTTAGCTGGTGGAAATAACAGTGAATATAATAGCTCACAAGACGTTCAAGGAACAGCTATTAACAATTTATACTGGGATTATAGTGGCCTATATGAAGTGTCAGATTTTTATGACACCAACTATGTGAAAGCCTTAACCTTAGATTACGACTATTTTGGTGATGAGTATTTTGAAGTCAGTATTATTAATGACGCAAGAATAGAATTATATCATCCGGCATCAGGCACCGCTTATGAATTTGTAGGGCGACATTTTATACAATATTTAAAAAATTCTGAAGGGAAAACTGCTGAGAAGAAACGAACAAAAACTGTTTTAAAAACGTTCAGAGTCCCGTCAAGTAAAAGAAAATAACAATTAATACGTTTTTTGGTTAGGTTATGTAGACCGTTACACACTGCCATATGTGTAACGGTCTTTTTTAAAACCTTATATTTGTTTCTGTACAAAAAACAACCTTATGAAATTACTATTCACTTTTATATTGCTAGCAAGCAGCACGCTGTTACTTGCTCAAAACAACAACCCTAATTATGATGCTAAATTAGCCGACTCCTTAGGAGCTGATGCCTATGGCATGAAAAAATATATATTGGTTATTTTAAAAACTGGCGAAAACACCGATAAAAATCAAGCCAAAAGAAGTAAAAGCTTTACAGGGCATATGACTAATATTAATAGATTAGTAAAGGAAAAAAAACTTATTGTGGCTGGGCCTATAGGTAAAAACGATAACAGCTACAGAGGGATTTTTATTTTAGATGTGCCTACACTTGACGAAGCTAAATTATTATTACAAACCGACCCTGCTATAAAAAACAAGTACTTAGCGCATGAACTATACGAGTGGTACGGTTCCGCAGCTTTAGCTACCTATCTTGAAGCCTCTGATAAAATTTGGAAAGTAAACCCGTAAATAAAACACAATTGCGTTTATAAACTAGTTAGGCTTAATTTGAGTTAACGGAATACCAGAACATTAATGATTAAAAAGGCACTTAAAATATTTGGTCAAGTAATTATAGGAATCATAATATTAAGTTTCGGAATCTCGTGGATTAATTTTAGAATTCCAGGACAAAGAAATTTCTGTGATGCAGACCAAACATATATGTTTTATTTTGGTGTTATATTCATTCTTTTTACAATCTGATTTTTAATTAATTCATTAAAAGGCTTATGAAAAGAACTTAAATCTTGACCCACAATTGAAATTACAGAAACATCTGTGGTTACGGTAATCATAATTACGTCTTTAGTTTCAATGTCTGAACTAGATTCTTCAATCAATACCTCTTTCG
>CAJXHW010000041.1 GCA_913054565.1 uncultured Kordia sp.
TTTGTGCCATTATTTTATGTGTAAGTACAACCTAATGTGTTGTTTCTTTAATTTATTATTTTATCAAAATACGAAAATAAATCTCCTGATGAGATGATTGATCCTTGTTGTATTAATGTAAACTTATCTGCATTTTTATCCGCAGAATATTCTTTTTTAGCCTGAAGAAACTCAACATCATCACTCATGATATTATTACGCAACCACTCAAAACCTTCTTGTGTAGTTAAGTCTACCCCATTTTTTAACTGCACAGCAATTACATGCATATTGGCTTCTTTTAAATAAAACAAGTGCATTTGTTGTGGCGAAATATGCTCCAAATAAGTTACTTTATTTAAAACCCCTTCCCACACTAAATCTGAAAACACATCTAGCTCTTGTTCTGCCACCTCAGGAGTTTCAATTTTGATATCCTCCCACTCAGATGCCGTAATAGTTTGTGTTGCCAAAAAGTTAATAAACTCTTTATGCATTTCTTCTAACTGTTCTTTACTCAGTCTTTGATATTTCATTCTATGAATTTTAAAAACAATAAAAGCCACGATTAAAATCGTGGCTTTTATTTATAATGATAAAATCATTTTTATTACTCTCCTACAACTTCAAAAGGTAAGTCAATTACAACTGAACGATGTAACCTTACTTTTGCAGTGTATTTTCCAGCTCTTTTTACGTTACCACCGGCAACTGTAATAAACTTCTTTTCTAATGATTGACCTTCTTTAGCAATTGCTTCAGCAACATCAGCATTATTTACAGAACCAAATAATTTTCCAGCGTCACCAGACTTTGAAGAAATTTTGATTTCTAATGCTTTAAGCACTTCAGCTAATTTGTTGGCGTCATCAATTAATTTTTGTTCTCTATGAGCTCTTTGCTTTAAATTTTCAGCTAATACTTTCTTTGCAGAAGGTGTTGCTAAAATTCCAAATCCTTGAGGGATTAAATAGTTTCTTCCGTAACCATTCTTTACAGTAACAACGTCATCTGCAAACCCTAAATTATCTACGTCTTTTCTTAATATAACTTCCATGGTTGCTACGTTATTATTTTAATAAATCAGTTACATAAGGCATTAATGCCAAGTGACGCGCTCTTTTAACCGCAACAGCAACTTTTCTTTGGTATTTTAAAGAAGTTCCTGTTAAACGTCTTGGTAATAATTTCCCTTGCTCGTTAACTAACATTAATAAGAAATCTGCATCCTTATAATCGATATATTTAATACCTAATTTTTTAAAACGACAGTATTTAGCTTTCTTACTAGTGTCTATATTAAGTGGAGTTAAATATCTGATTTCCCCCTCTTTTTTTCCTTTCGCTTGTTGATCTATTCCTGACATAATTAAGCTTTTGCGTTATCTCTTATTCTTCTTTTTTCAGCCCAAGCAATTGCATGCTTATCTAACTTTACAGTCAAATAACGCATTACACGCTCATCTCTTCTGAACTCTAACTCATATCCATCTATAGCCTCTCCTGCTACTTGGAATTCAAATAAGTGGTAAAAGCCACTTTTTTTGTGCTGAATTGGGTAAGCTAATTTTTTAAGCCCCCAGTTTTCTTTTGACACCATCTTTGCGCCTTTAGAAATAAGAAAATCTTCGTATTTCTTTACTGTCTCCTTTATCTGAGTTTCAGATAAAACGGGATTCAAGATGAAAACAGTTTCGTATTGATTCATAATTTAAACTTTTAATTTATATTGAATTGGGTGCAAAAATACTTATTTTATATGAACCACACAAAATAAACGAGATGAATTTTTACCTCAAGTTTAATCGTTTACATTTGGAATAGTTCTTATTTTTGATTAAAATTGTAATACCCAAAAACAAACATACTTAATAATTTAATTTCTGAATAAACTATTAACTAAAACCAATTCATGAACTTACGCTGTGTAGTTGTAGACGACTCAACAATACAAAGGATGTCAATTGTAAAACTTGTCAAAAATCATCCTTCATTAACATTAATCGCTGAATACAGTAGTGCCGTTGATACCAAAAAAGGACTAAACGAAACTGAAGTTGATTTGATTTTTCTTGATATTGAAATGCCAATTATTAACGGGTTTGAATTATTAGACGTATTAAAAAATAAACCTCAAATTATATTTGTCACCGGTAAAACCGAATACGCTTTTAAAGCATTTGACTATGATGCGACCGATTACCTACATAAACCTATCACTCAAGAGCGGTTTAATCTTGCTGTAAACAAAGCTATAGAATATCATACACTTAAGTTTGAAAACAGTACTATTGAAAACGACTATATTTTTGTAAAAAGCAATCTTAAAAAACGTAAAGTTTACGTTAATACAATTTTATGGGTAGAAGCGCTAGGTGACTACATTAAACTTGTTACAACCGAAGAAAGCTATGTGATATTATCAACAATGAAAGCTTTTGAAAAAGAAATAGAAGCTTATTCTTTTATGAGAATTCACAAATCCTATATAGCCAACCTCAAAAAAATCACAAAATTTAACAGTAAATTTGTTGAAATTAACAACACCAACCTACCTTTAAGTAGAAATAAAAAGAAATTGTTAATTGAAGCTTTAGAAGATATTCAATAAGCATCAACATTTAAAATAACCTTAATTGGCCTAAATTCTTTTACAGACATAAAGCTGTTCTTTACCTTAAGAATAGCTTTTTTTGTTTGCGAAGCAGATTGTTGGTTAGGAATTTTTAACAATATATTTTTAATATACTCATTTCTTACACGAGACACAGCAGGAAACTCAGGACCAAGGACATTGCCCTTAAATGATAATCGTAACGATTTGGCAAACCACTCTGAACCTTGCTCTACCTTATTATAATCACGATGTTTAAATGTAATTTTAATCAACTTATTTGTAGGAGGGTATTTATAAATATGCCGCTGATCTAATTGCTCTTTATACATACTTTCATAATCATGAGCTGACACTTGCTGAAGTATATTATGAAACGGATTATAACTTTGAATAATCACTTTCCCCTTTTTCTCAAACCTTCCAGCCCTACCAGAAACTTGCGACATCAGTTGATAACTGCGTTCGTGAGCTCTAAAATCAGGGAAATTCAACATTGAATCTGCACTTAAAATACCTACAAGACTCACGTTTTTAAAATCCAGCCCTTTGGTTAACATTTGTGTCCCAACCAAAATATCTATCTCATGTTGCTCGAATGCTGAAATTATTTTTTGATAACCATATTTACCTCTAGTCGTATCCAAATCCATCCTTCCAATTTTCAAATCCGGATACAATGCATTCAATTCTTTTTCTAATTGCTCTGTTCCAAACCCTTTTGTATCAAGCTCATGGCTTCCGCAAGACAAACACGCGTGTTGCATTGCCATTTGATACCCACAATAATGACATCGCAATTGTTTTTTATACTGATGATACGTTAAACTCACATCACAACTTGGACACTGAGTAGCCTCACCACAAGTACCACATTCAACAATGGGAGAAAATCCACGCCTATTTTGAAACAAAATAACTTGCTCCTCATTTTCTATTGCTAAATCAATTTCTTCTAACAACCTATCAGAAAAATGACCTTTCATTTTTTTTCGTTTGTACTTATCCTTTAAATCTACCAGCTCAATTTCCGGAAGCTGTACATTACTGTGTCGTTGTTTTAATGTTACCAAACCATATTTATCTGACTTAGCATTAAAATAACTTTCTAAACTTGGCGTAGCACTCCCTAACACGATTTGTGCTTTCTGAAGTTTTGCTAAAACTATTGCCCCGTCTCTTGCATGGTAACGTGGTGCAGGATCAAATTGTTTAAATGATTGCTCATGCTCCTCATCTACAATAATCAATCCTAAATTAGAAAATGGTAATAATACCGATGAACGCGCCCCTATAACTAATTGTGGTTTTTTATAATTCAGCAACACTTTATTCCAGGATTCCACACGCTCATTAACCGAATATTTAGAGTGATATACTACAATTTTATTACCAAAATACGTTTTCAAACGCGCTATTAACTGTGTTGTTAATGCTATTTCAGGCAACAAATAAAGTGCTTGCTTATTTTCTTTAAAAACCTCTTCTATTAATTTTACATAAATTTCTGTTTTACCAGAAGCTGTAACCCCATGTAATAAACAAACCTTATTTTGATTAAAATTTTCTTGAACTTCAGCTAAAGCCACTTTTTGATATTCATTTAATATCTTTGACGCATTGACTACATTATTAAATTGATTCCTATCAGTTTGTACATAATAAAACTCTAAAATAGCTTTATCAACCAAGCCTTTTATCACAGCTGAAGAGACAGATGCCCGCTCTTCTAATACTTTTGCTTTTATTAATTTTGAATCAGATGTCTTTAAAGCAAAATAAGCCAATATTGCTTCCTTTTGCTTTTTTGCACGTGACAGTTGCTCTAATAAACTCTGTAAACTTTCGTTAGAATTATATTTCTCTGTCAACCGAACATATTTTACCAGTTTTGGTTTATACTGTTCATAAATCTCCTCCTGCAGCTTTATGTAGCCTTTTTCAAGCAACGCTTTAACAGGTTTTAATACATTTTTTCTATTCAAAATTGCGTTAACTTCTGATATTTTTAAAGCAGATTTTTGCTCTAAAGCCTCCAAAACAATAAACTCATCATCCGTCAAGTCATTTTCATTTATAACCTCAACGGTTGTTTTAGAAATTAACGTTTCACTTTCTAGCAAAAATGAACTTGGTAAAGATGCTCTCATCACATCACCCAAACTACAGAGATAATACTCAGATATCCATTTCCAAAACTGCAATTGAAATTCATTTACAATTGCATGCTCATCTAATATTTGATGAATATCTTTTGCTTCATAGGTTTCTGGAGGGGTTTCATGCACATTAAATACAATGGCAGTATATAATTTACTTTTCCCAAACGGGACAGCTACACGCATGCCTGGCCTCAAAAATGAAGCTTCAGCAGCGTTAATACTATACGTAAATAACTTTACTAAGGGAATAGGTAATATGACATTTACAAAATATTGCACAAGACAAATTTAGACATTCAAAACTTATAACTTTATATGTAGCTCACTATTTTAAATTGAGTTATTAACAACAAAAAGAGCCAACACAAATGCGCTAGCTCTTTTATTATATTTGTAAAAAATCAAGGTCTTACTTCCCTAACATTCCTTCTTTCAAATCATCATCTGCTGGCTCATTTCCTAACCAAATAGCATACAAGGCTTTTTTAAATTCTAAACCAACCACAGAACCTTTTTCTTTTCCGTTTCTATAAACAGTTGTTTTTCCACCAACATACACAATGTCAAAAATAGTTCCTTCAACTATTTCTTCATTAAAGAAACCTATGAATTTAGATATCTGGGCTTTAGTAGCTTTTCCGTGAGATGAATTTACAAATCCTTCATTTACGGCTTTCACCATTTTTTCTTGAGTTACCTTACTATCTGTAATATGTAACTTAATAGCCATTGAATTATCGCTATTTATTAATACATCTGCATTTTTACTCTTATTTGTAACATACAGTCCTCCAACATATAAATCAAACCATAGCTTCTCACGCATCCCAGCTCCGTTTAAAGACATATCCTCACCAGAAAGCGTTACTTGATTAGGTAAGGTTACATCACCAACTTTTGTTTGAGCCATTGATACATTTGCACAAATTACAAACGCTACTAAAAATACTAATTTCTTCATTTTATTAAATTTTAATTATTAATCATTTTTAAATTTATTTTCCGCCTTTCTTCGTAAGGTTAGTAATGATGCATTTAACTCATAACCCAGCAATAAAATATTCGAATTCAACCAAATATACAACATCAGAATTAATATTGCTCCAATAGACCCATACAGCTCATTATACTGAGCAAAATTTTCTACATAAACACCAAACAAATATGTTGTGATTAAAAACAACACCGTTGATAAAGCAGCCCCAGGTGTAAAATACGCTCTAGAGTTTTTTTCTGGAGATCCAAAATAATAAAACATTGCAATAATAGTATAAAACATAACCGTAAAAATTATATATTTTGCTACTTGCATACCAATTAATTCATCTGATATCACTCCAAAATCTTCTAAGTTTTGTATAACATACACTTCAACCAAGGGGATTGCTATTACTGCTAAAAACAAAAACAATGCCAAAAGCAAAGCCACACAAAACGCTGTAATATACTGCTTTACAAAATTAGCTGTTATTTTTGTGTGATATGAGTTTTGAAAACCACTAAACAGTGCATTTACACCATTGGCCATTAAAAACATTGAAAATATAAAAGATGTTGACAACAACCCCACACGTTCCTTCTCAAAAATATTAGCTATAGTATTTTCAAAAACTGCAACGGTACTTGATGGTAAAACATCTTCTAAAAAAGGTAAAACATCAGCTTCATACTCTATAAATGTAATTATAGGTAATAAGTTTAATACAAAAAGAATAAACGGAAATAAAGACATAAAAAAGCTGTACGAAATTGCCCCAGCTCTAGTTGCTAAAGCTCCTTTAGCAATTCCAGTAACATACATTTCTAACACATCATATAATGACATACCAAGCAACCCAGGTATCTTTATATGTTTAATTGGTGTCATTAATTTATTAAAAACACCTTTCCCTATCATTAATAATTTTGATTCTTTTGCCTGCCCTTCTTTCACAAACTACACCGCTTTTAAACTTAAATCTAAATTATAAACCGAATGCGTTAAAGCGCCAGATGAAATATAATCAACACCACAATTTGCATACTCCCTAGCTGTTTTCTCATTAATCCCTCCGGAAGACTCTGTTAAACAATGATCTCCAATCAAAGCCACGGCTTTTTTAGTGTCTTCATAATTAAAGTTATCTATTAATATTCTATAGACACCTTCTGTTTTTAATATTTCAGAAATTTCCTCTAGGTTTCGTGCCTCAACAATTATTTTTAAGTCTTTGTTGTTCACTTTTAAATATGCTTGAGTTTTTTCAATAGCTTTAGTAATTCCACCCGCAAAATCAATATGATTATCTTTAATCATAATCATATCATATAATGCAAATCTATGATTAACACCACCTCCAATTTTCACAGCCCATTTTTCTAAAGCTCTAATACCTGGTGTTGTTTTACGTGTGTCTAAAATTTGTGTTTTAGTCCCTTCTAATAAATCAACAAATAACTTAGTTTTAGTAGCTATAGCACTCATGCGTTGCATAGCATTCAGTACCAAACGCTCAGCCTTTAAAATACTCTGAGATTTACCTTGCACATAAAACACAATATCACCATATTTAACAGCACTACCATCTTCTATAAGAGTTTCTATTTGCAAATCGGCATCAACATATTTAAATACCGCTTTAGCAAACTCAACACCAGCAATAACACCATTATCTTTCACTAATAATTTAGCTTTACCTATTGCTGTTTCCGGAATACAAGACAACGAGGTATGATCACCATCACCAACATCTTCACGTATAGCATTAGCAATTATCAATTCTATTTCTTTTGTAAACTGTGCTTCTGAAATCATTTATATTGAATTTAGTCTCTAACAAAAATAGAAAAAAGGTTTATTTTTGACCTATCATTTACAGATAACATCAATGCAAATAAAACTTATTGCCATAGGAAAAACTGACGACAAGCAATTATTACAGCTTATTGAACAGTATCAAAAAAGATTAAAACACTATATAAAATTTGATCTTGATATAATTCCAGACATTAAAAACGTTAAAAACCTCTCTGAAAAGCAACAAAAAGATAAAGAAGGTGAACTTATTTTAAAAAAAATAAGTACAACTGATGTGCTAGTGCTTCTTGATGAAAACGGTAAACAGTTTAACTCTTTAGAGTTTTCAAATTATTTACAAAAAAAGATGAATGCCGGCATTAAACAATTGGTTTTTGTAATTGGTGGCCCATATGGTTTTTCAGATACCGTATATCAAAAAGCACAAGGAAAAGTATCCTTTTCAAAAATGACATTCTCACACCAAATGATTCGTTTATTTGTTGTTGAACAAATTTACAGAGGGTTTACTATTTTAAAAAACGAACCCTACCACCATCAATAAATCTAATATACTTTATATGTTTCTTTACGTTTTTTTAATTGTGTCTCTATATCTTTTAGCGTTTCTTTTACTGATAATTCGTAATTCTTCTCGTCAGATTCTGCATAAATTCTAGGCCCTGGTAAACTCAACTCCATTTTACAAACTTTTCCTCCTCCTTTTGGGTCATTACGTTTTTCAATACTTACATTAGCGCTAATTACCCAATCATACTTACTACTTAATTTATTTAGCCTACCAGTAATATACTCCGTTAAAGCTTCACTTGTGGGCATATCTAAAAATCGAACGTTTATCGTCATAGTTTTTAATTTTTACTTGTTTTCATAAAGATACCACTCTTTTAGCAAAAAGCAACTGATATTTAAAACAAGAAACACTATTTTTGACCCAAATTCAATGTTATGGAACTCGTATTCGCAACTAATAACAACAACAAGCTAAAAGAAGTTCAAGCTATGCTTAACGCTGTAACATTATTAACACTTGCAGACATTAAGTGCACTGAAAACATTCCTGAAACTTCATCAACCATTATTGGCAATGCCATTCAAAAGGTAAATTATCTTTCTGACAATTATAATGTAGATGGTTTTGCAGATGACACAGGCTTGGAGATTGAAGCCTTAAACAATGAACCCGGTGTATACTCAGCACGATATGCAGGTGAGGAAAAATCTGCCGAAGCCAACATGAATCTAGTACTACAAAAACTTCAAGAACACACAAACAAAAAAGCCAGATTCGTTACCGTAATTGCATTAAACCTAAATGGAACACAGCATATTTTTGAAGGCATTTGTAACGGAATAATTACTGAAACAAAGTCTGGATCAAAAGGTTTTGGGTATGATCCTATATTCATTCCTGATGGATTTACTAAAACATTTGCAGACATGACACAAGAAGAAAAAGCCCGTATTAGCCACCGAGGAATTGCCGTTAAAAAACTCATTCACTTTTTGAATCAGCAATAATATATTATTAAAAATAATAATCTAATTACCACAATAAATGATCTTTTCGCAACAAAACTCCCGTTTTAAATATAAAAACGTATATTTGCACCGAAATTAAAAACTCCACCAGAGTGGTGGTCAGTGTTACAAAGAGCTTTATTTTACACGAATGGGTTGCTCTAAGTAACATATTTGCGAACAGTAAAATATAAGTAAATGGCAACATTTGAAGAATTAGGCCTAGGCGAAAACAGCTTAAAGGCTATTAAAGATATGGGCTTTGAAACCCCGTCTGAAGTACAAGAAAAAGCAATCCCTTTATTATTAGAAAACGATACTGACATCGTTTCACTTGCTCAAACAGGAACAGGTAAAACAGCAGCATTTGGTTTTCCATTAGTTGAAAAAGTAGACGCAGAAAGTAGAACTACACAAGGATTAATCTTGTCTCCAACCCGTGAATTGTGCTTACAAATCACAAATGAATTAAAAAACTACTCTAAATACGTTAAAGGTTTAAATGTTGTTGCCGTTTATGGTGGCGCAAGCATTCAAGACCAAGCAAGAGCAATAAAAAGAGGTGCACAAATTATTGTTGCAACTCCAGGAAGAATGGGTGATATGATTCGCCGTGGAATGGTAGATATCAGAAAAATTGATATTTGTGTTCTTGATGAAGCTGATGAAATGTTAAACATGGGATTCTATGAGGACATTACTGAAATATTAGCAGATACTCCTGACGAAAAAAACACATGGTTATTTTCTGCAACAATGCCAAGAGAGGTATCAACAATTGCTAAAAAATTCATGTATGATCCAATGGAAATTACTGTTGGAACAAAAAATGCCGGAAACAAAAACGTATCTCATGAATACTACCAAGTATCAGGAAGAGATCGTTATCCAGCATTAAAGCGTTTAGCAGATGCTAACCCAGGAATATTTTCTGTAATTTTTTGTAGAACAAAAAGAGACACACAATCAGTTGCTGAAAAGTTAATTGAGGATGGGTATAGCGCCGGAGCAATACACGGTGATTTAAGCCAAAACCAACGTGATTTGGTTATGAAATCATTCCGTAACAAACAAATACAAATGTTAGTTGCTACTGATGTTGCTGCACGTGGTATTGATGTAAACGATATTACTCACGTAGTAAACTACCAGTTACCAGATGAAATTGAAACCTATACTCACCGTAGTGGTAGAACTGGTAGAGCTGGTAAATCTGGAGTTTCTATGGTAATTGTTACCAAAAGTGAAATGCGTAAAATTAAATCTTTAGAACGTATTTTAAAGACAGATTTTATCAAGAAAGATATTCCTAGTGGAAAAGAAATTTGTGAAGTACAACTATTCCACTTAGTAAATAATGTTAAAGACACTGAGATTAACCAAGATATTGAAGTATACTTACCTCA
>CAJXHW010000042.1 GCA_913054565.1 uncultured Kordia sp.
ACTTAAATTTCCCTTCTATTTTCCCTTTTATTATTTCAGGTGAATTAATTTCAATAGTCCTAACTTTTTTATCGTCAAAAGAAGAACTCAATTTAAAATCTTGAAAATAAAAATCATCATATTGGTTTTTATAGTAGGTGTTTTTAAATAAAATATCTCCTACAATATCATTTATTCCTGATCCTTTCATTTTCATTTCAACATCACCTTTAAAAACGGAGATACTATCTCTAGTTACCAAATTCAATTGGTTAAAATCAGCGTAACCAACTGATGCTTTAAAATCATAGGTGTCAATCAATGATGACATATCTATTAATCCATCAAAGGCTAATTTTAAATTTTTATCATCTGCAGTAAGTTTTCCTTTAAATATTTTATCATGAATTTCTCCAAACACATCAAGGTCTTTATACCTGTAGTTATTCACCTCTATAAATGCCACTCTACTTTTCACTAAAGTATTTAGATGTGCTAATGTAAACCCCTGCCCGTCAATATCTGCATTGAATGTTGCTAAACCAAACGTTTCATCACCAATAAGTTTTCCTAAATTAAATTCTTTAAAAGAAGTTACACCAAGGTAATCTGCCTGATCTATACGTTCAATATTTGAAAGTATTAAATCTGCATTTATTTCCCCTATTGATGTATTAACATTTACATCTGTATCTATAGTTTTACTAGTTATTATAGCATCACCAACTATTGTGAATACGCCTAGGTTTCTAAAAGAAGATGGAATGTTTTTTCCTAACAAACCTGGAAGCATCTTTTTTAAATCTGTATAGGTTGATTTCAATTTATCAAATTCAGCAACTAACTTAAAACTGTTAGCATCTTTAGACAATAAGTTTTTAAAGTTAAAATCACCATCAATTACCGTATTATTTAAAGTTTTTAGTTTTAAATCTGGTAATTTTAAATCATTTAATGTTCCTGAAAGCGTTGTTGAAAAAGTTGCCACATCTGTACCAAATTCATCATAAAAATGATTTAAATCACCATAAGATATTTTAGAATCATTAAAAGCCGCTTTTAATTTCACTTTATTATTAAAGTCGGAAAAATCAGACCGTATATAATCAAATACAATGTTTCCTAAAATATTAGATTCTGCAGTAGCCAATTGAACATTATCAAAACGCATTTGCGTAAGGGTATATGAAAATTCTGTTTTAAGTTGTTCAATCTGTACCCCCCTAAAGTCTAGCATATTACCAGAGCGCACATCTACATTAACATTTGCGCCATTAATTGTTAGTGCATCCCCTACTATATTTAGTCTTGTAAAATCTAATATTTTAGGTGTTGTAATATTATTATCTATAAACCTAAACCTACTATTTTCGATTGCCACACCTTTTGCTGTCATTAAAAACTTGGAGGGCGATAAATCAGGAACAGAATCTTTACTATCAAAACTGGCAATAAACACATCTAAACTCGTGTCGGTTTCTCCTTTATAGGTTTTAATTATAAAATCAAGTTCATCAATTTCAATTTTATCAAAAAGAAGATCTCCTTCACTTAGCTCTTTAAAATCAAGTATTGAGGTATTTAACGCTCCTATAAATGCCAATGTATCTTTGTGATGATCTTCTATGAAAATTTCTTTCAAAGCAACATCACCTAAAAAATTCACACCAACTTTACCTACATTAATGCTAGTATTATACTTTTTATTTATTGCATTTGTTACTTTTTTCCCTAATTCAGTTTGTACATATGGGACGGATAGCAGAAGTAATAACAATAAAAATAGTAATAACAGAATAACGATTATTCTAAATAGTATTTTTCTTAGTTTTTTGATAGGTTTTATTGTTTTAACTTTGCTGACTAATTTTACAAAAATTGTGCCTTAATTTATGACCTCAACAGATATTTATATTCTTGCAATAGAATCATCATGTGATGATACCGGTGCTGCGGTACTTTGTAACGGTAAAGTACTTAGTAATGTTGTGGCAAACCAAGAGATACATACCAAATATGGTGGTGTAGTTCCTGAATTAGCATCACGTGCGCACCAACAAAATATAGTTCCTGTTGTTCATCAAGCTTTAGCCCAAGCAAATATCGACAAAAATCAGTTAAATGCCATAGCTTTTACACAAGGACCTGGATTAATGGGATCATTACTTGTAGGAACATCATTTGCTAAGGCTTTTGCTCAAGGATTAAACATCCCTCTATTAGCTGTAAATCATATGCATGCACATATTTTAGCGCATTTTATAGATGATGATTTACAAACAAAACCTGAGTTCCCTTTTTTAGCAATGACTATTTCTGGTGGTCATACTCAAATTGTGAAAGTTGAAAGCTATTTTAACATGACCGTAATTGGCGAAACTATTGATGACGCCATTGGTGAAGCTTTTGATAAAAGTGCTAAAATATTAGGTTTGCCATATCCTGGCGGACCTTTAATTGATAAAAAAGCTACACTTGGAAATCCTAAAGCGTTCGAATTTCCTAAACCAAAAGCACCTGATTTAAATTTTAGTTTTAGCGGACTTAAAACTGCAGTCCTGTATTTTGTTCAGAAAAAATTAAAAGAAAACCCTAATTTCATTGAAGAAAACATCAATGATGTATGCGCCTCTTTACAGCACACAATTATTGGTATTGTTATTGATAAATTAAAAAAGGCTACTAAAACAACTGGCATCAAACGTATTGCAATTGGTGGCGGTGTATCGGCTAATTCTGGTATTAGAAAAGCTCTATTAGATGGTGAACAAAAATACGGTTGGACAACATACATCCCTAAATTTGAATACACCACAGATAATGCAGCAATGATTGGAATTGTTGGATATTTAAAGTACCTTGAAAAAGATTTTTCTAATGAACAAACAACTGCAAATGCGCGATTTAAAATTTAAACTGATTTTAGGATTAATTTTTCTTATTACTTTTTCAATAAAAGCACAAGACTCAACTTCTGTAAAAAAGGAATTACAGCATGTTACTGATATCAAAACTGCACGTAGTTTTATAAAAAATCATCCTCATTTAAAGTCTAAAATATATACTTATAACCAAGAAAAACACACTAACGAGTTATCAAAAAAATTATTTGCATTACAGGAAGGTGAAACTCTTTTAATTGAGCAAAAAAACAATCATGTTATTTACAAAGTTATTTCTATTGTTCCTACAAAACACTACAGAGCAAGCTACATATACTTTAATGGCAAAAAAAAGAAGAGAGAAGAAATTCTTAGCCTTAGAAAACAATTGAAATCAAAATTAAATTCTGGTAGTGAATTTAAATACCTTGCCGGACAGTATTCTATGGATAGAAACGCAAGACGTGGCGGAGATTTAGGATGGTTTCAAAAGAGCTACATTTTCCCTGAATTTATTACGAGTCTAGAAAATCATAACACCAATGACATCTTCTTTTTAGATTTAGAAGAAAAAAATAAATACTATCTAATTAAAAAGACCGCAGCACCTAAGAATATTAATTTATTAACTATACTTAAGGTTATATTGTAATTGTCTTTTTTTTTGACCACCATAACTTAATTAAACTTAATGCAGCTATTTTATAGTCCAGATATTAATTCCGAACTACAACAGTTTACATTTTCTAAAGAAGAAAGCAAACACATTGTTCGTGTATTACGTAAAAAAGAAGGCGATGCCCTTGCAATAACTAATGGTAAAGGAGATTTATATTATGTTGTTGTAATACTTGCAGATCAGAAAAACTGTATTGTACGCATCAATTCTGTTGAACATATACAACACCACAATTACAAGCTTCATATAGCCATTGCACCTACCAAAATGAATGATAGGATGGAATGGTTTTTAGAGAAAGCTACTGAAATAGGAATTGATGAAATCACTCCAATACTCTGTGACAACTCTGAACGAAAAGTTATAAAAAAAGAGCGTTTTGAGAAAATTATTCAAAGTGCCATGAAGCAATCATTACAAATGCAATTACCAAAACTCAATGATGCCATATCTTTTAAAGAATTTATGTCAAAAGAACACAATGGCCAATTGTTTATTGCACATTGTGAAAAACAAGACAAAAAAGCTTTACAAAAAGAAGCTAAACCCTTACAAGATTACATCGTGTTAATTGGCCCAGAAGGTGATTTTTCAACTAAAGAAATTGAAATAGCACTAACAAACAACTTCACACCAGTAACATTGGGTAACACACGCTTACGCACCGAAACAGCTGGCATTGTTGCTTGCCACACCATTGCGTTACTAAACAATTAAAAAATGAAAGCTCATAAATTACTTTTAGCATCATTATTTTTAATGAGCCAAGATATTGCAGTACTAAAATATGATGGTGGTGGTGATTGGTATGCAAACCCAACTGCCCTTACCAATTTAATTTCATTTTGCAATACACACATCAACACAACAATTAAAGCAGATTATAAAACTGTTGAGGTTGGTAGTGTAGAAGTATTCCAATACCCTTTTATTCACATGACTGGACATGGAAACGTCTATTTTTCAGAAGAAGACGCCGAAAACCTTAGAAACTATTTAGTGTCTGGAGGCTTTTTACATATTGATGATAATTATGGCATGGATACATACGTTAGAAAAGAGCTTCGTAAATTGTTTCCTAATAAAGAATTGATAGAACTTCCTGCTACACACGCTATTTTTAATATAGCTTACACTTTCAATAATGGTTTACCTAAAATACATGAACACGACAATAAAAGACCTCAAGCATTAGGTTATTTTCATAACGGAAGACTAGTTTGCCTATACACCACCGAATCTGATTTAGGTGATGGTTGGGAGAACCCAGAAATCCACAATGATTCTGAAGAAATTAGGCAAAAAGCTCTACAAATGGGAGCAAATATTATAAAATACGTTTTTAACAACTAATCAATCCATAGTGACACAATTAACGCACTACACAACAGAATTTAAAAGCAAAACTTTCCCTATTACCGTTTTATGCGAAAATGTAACAAATGCGCCAAACATAGGGTCATTATTTAGAGTTTGTGATGCTTTTGGAGTTGATCAATTAATATTTAGTGGAGAACACCTTCCTATCCCATCGCGGAAAATGCAAAAAACATCACGAGCAACTGAAAAATATGTCTCCTATAGAATCATTGATAGCATACTTGATTATATCAGATCCATAAAAAAGACACACCATATTATTGCTATTGAAATTACAAGTAAAAGTTCGGCACTTCAATCATTTAATTTAAAAACCAACAAACCAATAGCATTGGTTATAGGTAATGAAAATTTTGGCATATCAGATGCAATTTTGGAACAAATGAATGATGTTCTACACATTGAAATGTTTGGAAAAAACTCTAGCATGAATGTTGTTCAGGCAGCAAATATTTCTTTATATGAATTAACTAAACAATTAGGTTAAAAATAATTACTATTTTTAAAAACCACAAACCTATTAAGAATTACAAATTGAATTCATCACAAACAAAATACATCAGTAACGGCATACTTAGAGCTTTAGGAATCATTATAGGTATTGCATTGCTCTTATTGTTTCTATTCAAAATAAGCTCTGTAATAATCTATATCATCATTTCTGGAGTTGTATCATTAATCGGCAGACCAATAGTTCTGTTTTTAAGACGACGGTTGAAGTTTAAAAACTCAATAGCAGTAATTCTAACAATGCTAATGCTTTTAGGAGTACTAATTGGTACTGCGGCTATGTTTATTCCATTAATAAAAAGTCAAGGTGAAAATTTAGCCTTATTAGATTTTAATCAGCTTGAGGCTAATTTTAACTTTTTAATAAAAGAAATCAACACATATTTAAATTCTCATAACATTGACTTGTTTAAAACCTTGCAAGATTCTGATATTTTATCAAAGTTAAATGTCAATGCCATTCCGGATTTATTAAACTCCGTATTAAGCATGTTGGGAAGTTTTAGTATTGGACTCTTTTCTGTCTTATTTATCTCATTTTTCTTTTTAAAAGACAGTAAATTATTAGAAGATAGCTTACTTGTTTTAGCTCCTGAACAAAAAGAAGGACGTCTTAAAAAATCAATTGAAAAAATAAAATCGTTATTATCTCGTTATTTTATCGGATTAGTTTTTCAAATATCAATCCTATTTATAATCTATACAATAACACTCTTAATTTTTGGAATTGAGAATGCTTTTATGATTGCTTTTTTATGCGCCTTATTAAATTTAATTCCATATGTGGGACCATTAATTGGAGGAGTTATTATGATGATTTTATCAATGAGCAGCAATTTAGGTCATGATTTTCAATCCGTAATTTTACCAAAAACCACTTACGTAATGATTGGTTATACCATTGCTCAATTAGTAGATAATTTTGTAAGTCAACCACTAATTTTTTCAAACAGCGTAAAGTCACATCCGTTAGAAATTTTCTTAGTAATTGTTATTGGTGGACTCCTTTTTGGTGTACTCGGAATGATTGTTGCCGTACCTTCATACACAGCTATAAAAGTAATTGCTAAAGAGTTTCTTTCAGGTAATAAAATTGTACAAAAAGTAACGAAAGGGCTCTAAAATTATTTAAAAAAGCGAACTCTAAATCGATTTTAAAAACATAAATCTTTAGTTTGAACAAAAACATATTAAAACCTGATAATCAGTATTTTATAAGAAATAAAAACAATACTGACATTTCGTCACTACTGCTTAAAAAAGTTAATTTACCTAACGTCAGTCATTATGAACTTGCTGAACAAATTGAAGCTCGAAACAAATGCGAAAAGAAACTTCCACTCTGGTATAAAACTAATGAAATATATTACCCTAACAAACTTAATATAGAACAAACTTCATCTGAAAAAACTGCGAGCTATAAAGCCGAAATTGTGTCTGGAAAAAGTCTTATCGACTTAACAGGTGGCTTTGGAATAGACTGTTATTATTTCTCAAAAAAAATAGATAAAATCACCCATTGTGAAATAGATGAAAATCTTTCAGATATTGTAAAACACAATTACTCAAAATTAAATTGTAGTAACATTAACACAATAACATCTGACGGAATTGAATACTTAAAAAACTCACCTAAAACCTATGATTGGATTTACATTGACCCATCAAGACGACACGATTTAAAAGGCAAAGTTTTTTTACTAAATGATTGCCTTCCTAATGTTCCTGAACACTTAAATATCCTATTTAGAAAAGCCAATCACATCTTAATAAAAACCTCTCCTTTACTTGATATAAAAAATGGAATTCGTGAATTGCAACATGTAAAGGAAATACATATTGTAGCCATAAAAAACGACGTAAAAGAGTTATTGTTTATACTAGAACACAACTACGAAGGAGATATTTGTATTAAAACAACCAATATTATAAATGAAACTAAGGAGTCATTTCAATTTAATGCGTTTAAAGAACTTATCGCTAATTATGATTATCCTAAAAAATACTTATTTGAACCCAATTCAGCAATTTTAAAATCAGGTGGTTTCTCAGAAGTAGCCATACATTACAACTTATTCAAATTACAACAGCACTCTCATTTATATACATCTGATAAACTGAAAGAATTTCCAGGGCGAACTTTTGAAATAATTGAAACCATACCTTACAACAAAAACAAACTAAAAAAACGTTTTAAAAACCTTAAAGCTAATATTACTACTCGTAATTTCCCAAAAACAGTTGCAATACTCCGAAAAGAATTACAACTAAAAGACGGTGGAGATACTTATTTATTTTTCACAACAGATAAAGATTTAAATAAAATTGTACTAGTGTGTTCAAAAATTTAACTTTTTGACAATCTTACAAATATCTCTATATTTAATTCCTGTTAATAATACACCCCAAAAAAATCAAATATCTCATGGAAGAATTATATCAATTCGCTAACAAACTAACCCCAATATCAAGAGAAACATTTTCTGAAGTTTCACCATACTTAAAACAATACAAATGTAAAGCCAACACCATACTTTGCAATGTTGGTGATGAAGCAAAATATGTCTACTTTATCATTTCAGGCATTATAAGAACTTCTGTTACTACAGATAAAGGGAAAATATTTACAAGAGAACTTTACAGAGATAATCAGTTTTGCGGCCCAATGTCTGATATAATTCTTGACAAGCCTTCGTCATACATATATGAAACCTTAACTGATTGTGAAATTATTAGATCTAATCACAAAGAGGTTAGAAAGCTTTATAATTCAAACCCAGAGTTAATGAAGTTTGAAATTAAGATACTAGAAGATGTTTATGTGAAAATGGAAAAAACTATTATTAACTTAGGTACAAAAGACGCTAAAGAAAGATACTTAAACCTATTAGAACGCTTTAAAGACCTTGAGAGTCTTATTCCTCAATATCAAATTGCATCCTACCTAGGAGTCACTCCTATACAATTAAGCCGAATTAGAAAAGGACTTAAAGACATGTAAACTACTCAAAACAACAAAAAGCGCCGATGTTTTAAATATCGGCGCTTTTTGTTGTTTTGAGTAAATTATCTTACCAGCTTCTTATACTTAATACGTTTTGGCATTAAATCACCACCAAGACGCTTCTTTTTATTCTCTTCATATTCTGAATAACCACCTTCAAAGAAATACACTTCAGAATTCCCTTCAAAAGCTAAAATATGTGTACAAATACGGTCAAGGAACCAACGGTCGTGAGAAATAACTACAGCACAGCCTGCGAAATTTTCTAAACCCTCCTCTAATGCCCTTAAGGTATTTACATCTAAATCATTTGTAGGTTCATCTAAAAGCAACACATTACCCTCTTCTTTAAGCGTCATTGCTAAATGCAAACGGTTACGTTCTCCTCCAGAAAGCATGCTTACTTTCTTGTTTTGTTCACTTCCAGAAAAATTAAAGCGACTTAAATAAGCTCTTGAGTTAACCTCTTTTCCTCCCATTAAAACTAGCTCTTGTTCATCGCTAAAGTTTTGCCAAATAGTTTTATCTGGATCTATATTACTATGTGCTTGATCAACGTAAGCTATTTTAGCAGTTTCACCAACTTTAAACTCCCCTTTATCAGGAGTTTCCTCTCCCATGATCATTCTAAAGATAGTTGTTTTACCAGCACCGTTTGGCCCAATAACTCCAACTATTCCTGCTTGTGGCAAGTTAAAGTTTAAATTATCATATAACAATTTATCATCAAACGCTTTACTAACACCAGAAGCTTCTATAACATTAGTTCCCAAACGTGGGCCATTTGGAATATATATTTCTAACTTTTCGTCAAGCTGTTTTTGGTCTTGACTCATTAATTTATCATAATTCTTCAAACGGGCCTTTTGCTTGGTTTGCCTACCCTTTGCTCCTTGTTGCACCCACTCCAACTCGCGCTCTAAAGTCTTCTGACGTTTAGAGGCTGTTTTAGATTCTTGAGCCATACGTTTAGACTTTTGATCTAACCAAGATGAGTAATTTCCTTTCCACGGGATACCTTCTCCTCTATCAAGTTCTAAAATCCAACCTGCAATATTATCTAAAAAGTATCTATCGTGTGTTACAGCAATTACTGTTCCTTTATATTGTGCTAAATGTTGCTCTAACCAATGTACTGATTCTGCATCTAAATGGTTTGTTGGCTCATCTAACAACAACACATCTGGTTCTTGTAATAATAGACGACATAATGCTACACGGCGTTTTTCACCTCCTGAAAGCACACTAATTTTTTTATCGCCATCAGGTGTACGTAATGCATCCATAGCAATTTCTAGCTTGGTATCCAGTTCCCAAGCATTTGCTGCATCAATTTCATCTTGTAAAACAGCTTGACGCGCCATTAGCTTATCCATTTTATCAGCATCACTATACACTTCTTCTAAACCAAACATATCGTTTATTTTGTTGTACTCATCAAGTATTGCAACTGTTGCTGCCGCACCTTCCTTAACAACTTCCATAACTGTCTTTTCTGGATCTAATTGGGGTTCTTGTTCTAAATACCCTGTTGTAAACTCTTTATCAGAAGTTACATCTCCTTGGTAATTTTTATCTATTCCTGCTATAATTTTTAACAGCGTAGATTTACCTGAACCATTAAGTCCTAAAATTCCAATCTTAGCTCCGTAAAAGAAACTCAAATAAATATTTTTTAAAACTGGGGTATTAGCAGACTTAAACGTTTTTGTAACGCCAGTCATTGAAAATATAATTTTCTTATCGTCAGACATAATTTTAATTATTTTTTAGAACTGTAAATATCGTGAATATTTAATTATATAAAAGCAATACACGGTATTAACTGAAGAATTATTAATTTGCTTTTTTTAAAATAAAAAACTCAGAGCGAAAAACTGTTTTTTGGGGGTACAGT
>CAJXHW010000043.1 GCA_913054565.1 uncultured Kordia sp.
TAGAGATGAAATTCAATATTTGATTGATAATAACTTTGTTCAAAATGGCGCTACAGGTTCACGATTATTGTCGGGGAATCATAAGCTATATACACTTGTTGAACACAAATTAAAAGAAACTCACCTGTCAGAAGCATTGCTTTATAATTCTGGTTATGATGCTAACTTAGGGTTTTTTAGTGCTGTGCCGCAGCGTCATGATGTCATTCTATATGATGAATTTTCACATGCCTCTATTCGTGATGGTATTAGATTATCATCAGCAAAAGCTTATGCATTTAAGCATAATGACTTATCAGATTTAAAAGAAAAATTACAGAAGTTTTCTGAAAATACTGATGTGTATGTAGCTACAGAGTCAGTCTTTTCTATGGATGGCGATTCGCCAAATTTAGTTGAATTGTGTTGCCTATGTAAAAGTTATAATGCTTACATGGTAGTAGATGAGGCACATGCATTAGGTGTTTTTAAGTACGGATTGGTACAGCAGTTACATCTGGAAAATGAGGTGTTTGCACGTATTGTAACTTTTGGTAAAGCCATGGGGTGTCATGGTGCAGCAATCTTAGGGAACCAACATTTGAAAAATTATCTTATAAATTTTTCAAGAGCATTTATCTATACCACAGGGGGGGCGCCACATAGTTTAGCAACTATACATACGGCATATCTACATTTAGAGAGAGATGATAACGCTGTTAATAATCTGTATAATAACATTCAGTATTTTAAAAAAATCTGCATTGATTTGCAATTGAACTCTTTGTTTGTAAATAGCGAATCAGCAATACAATGTTGTGTGATTCCTGGGAATAAAAACGTCAAAAATTGCGCAGAATTGATACAGTCAAACGGTTTTAATGTGAAACCCATATTGTCGCCAACTGTCCCTGAAGGTAGGGAACGCTTAAGATTTTGTATGCACAGTTATAATACTCATGGTCAAATAGACGAAGTGTTGAATTTGCTTAGTACATTTGTCAATAAATAAAGACAACCCTTTCTTGGTAAACAGAGATTATGGAAGATAGCTTAACCACAATAGCAGTGTTTCAGTATTCCTCAGAAGCATTAATTATAAAAGGAAAATTAGAATCAGAAAACATTCGCGTGTTTCTAGCAGATGAATATACAGTTGATACTGATCCGTTGGTGAGTAATGCTATTGGAGGAGTAAAGCTTCAGGTTAATACAGCCCAAGTTGAAAAGGCAAAATCTATTATAAAGAGTATTGATGCAAGTTTATTAAAAGAAGAGGTTGTTTGTGTTAAATGTAAATCTACAAATTTCAAAATGAGATTGGTGTTTAAAAATTTCATTTTAAAATTAATCCCATTAAATGGGCAGTTTGAGTATAGATGTTTAGACTGTAATACAAATTTTAAAGCCAAAGAGCTATTATGAAAAAGAAAGTATTTGTTACTGGTATTGGTACTGATGTTGGTAAAACCATCGTTGCGGCAATTATTGCCGAAGCTCTGCAGGCAGATTATTGGAAACCGATACAAGCAGGAGATCTGGATACTGGAGATGCACATAGGGTTGAAAGTTTGGTTTCAAATACTCAAACACGAATTCATCCTAATAGTTATAGGTTAATTACGCCAATGAGCCCACATGCGGCAGCAGAAATTGATGGGATTAAAATTGATTTAAAAAAAATAAAAGCACCAAAAACTAAGAATAATCTTGTAATAGAAGGCGCTGGTGGAGTTTTAGTGCCGTTGAATAACACGGATACTATTGCAGATTTAATACAGTCTGATTATAAAGTTGTTGTTGTTTCTCGTCATTACTTGGGGAGTATTAATCACACTTTAATGACTATTCAGTTGCTTCAAAGTAGAGGTTTTGATGTGTCTGTAATCTTTAACGGTACAACGCATAAATCATCAGAAAGTATTATTAAGAAAATGACTGGAGCAAAAGTTTTAGGCCGTATAGATAACGAACCGTATTTTGATAAAAATGTGGTAAAGGCTTATGCTGAAGAATTTCAAGATAAATTACAAGAATTATGAGTTTACAAGAAAGAGATAAAAAACACATTTGGCACCCGCTTACACAACATAAATTACATCCAGATTCATTGCCAATAACAAAAGCAAAAGGCGCTGTGTTGTATGATGATAAAGGGCGAGAGTATATAGATGGTATAGCGTCATGGTATACTGCAATGTACGGACATTGTAATGATTATATTTTAGAGAAAGTGTCTGAGCAGATGCGGCAATTAGATCAGATTGTTTTTGCAGGGTTTACACATGAGCCAGCAGTTGCTTTGTCTGAAGCATTGATTAGCATATTACCTGATAATCAAGAAAAAATATTTTTTTCTGATAATGGTTCTACAGCTAATGAAGTGGCAATTAAAATGGCATTGCAATACCATTTCAATAATAATGATAAGCGTAATACTATAGTAGCGTTTGAAAATGGATTTCATGGCGATACGTTTGGTGCAATGTCTGCTTCAGGTTTGTCGGTGTATAACGGTCCGTTTTCAGATTTTTTTATTGATGTTGTTCGTATTCCAACACCTACTGATGATACTATAGAGTCTATTGTTGAGCTCTTACAACAGTATATTAATACAAATAATATAGCGGCATTTATTTATGAACCTTTAGTCCAAGGGGCTAATTGTATGCGCATGCATTCTTCAGAAAATTTAAATAAAATACTAAAAGTGTGTAAAGCTAATAATGTATTATGTATTGCTGATGAAGTAATGACGGGTTTTGGTAAAACAGGAAAATATTTTGCATCTGAATATATAGAAGAACAACCAGATATAATATCATTGTCAAAGGCATTAACGGCAGGGTTTGTGCCCATGGCAATAACAACATGTACGCAAAAAATATACGATGCTTTTTTGGATGATTCAGTTGGAAAAGCTTTTTTTCACGCACATACATATACGGCAAATCCAATAGCATGTTCAGTTGCGTTAGCTGGGATTGATTTGCTAAAATCTGAAACGATACAGCAGAATATAAAAATGATTTCAAATGCGCATAAAGTGTTTGAGTCTAAAATTAAATTACATGCTAAAGTAGGTTCTACAAGGCGGTTAGGGGTTATTTTTGCACTTGATTTGGCTGTGGATTTGGACCGATATGGAGATAAACGATATAAAATATTTGAGACATTAATGGCTAATGGAGTTTGTTTACGTCCGTTAGGGAAAACAATATATATTCTTCCTCCATATGTAATTACTGAAAAGCAATTAGAAAATATATATAATGCTATTGGGCAAGTACTAGAAATAATCTAAATTTACAGCTTTAAAAAAAGAGGAGCACTATTAATGAAATCACCAGTTTCAATTACCGCATTAGCATCTATTTCTGCATTAGGAAGTACTTATGAAGATATCTGGTCTCATTACTTAAACAGTATTCATTTTATTTCAGAAAAAAAATTTACAAAATTTACGGCTTTGGTGGCTCAGCTTTCTGAAAAAGATAAATCTGAAATTAATCTATTACGTAATTCTGATTCTAAATATAAGTGTTTAGATGACTCTGTATTATATGGTGTTTATGTGGCTAGAAAAGCTGTAGCAAATGCAAAGTGGACATCTTCAGAAAATGTCGGAGTGAATATGGGGTCTTCAAGAGGGGCAACAACATTATTTGAAAAATATCATAAGGCTTTTTTAAATAATGATTTTGCAGAAACACTCAGTTCTCCAACCACTACTCTTGGAAATATATCCTCATGGGTAGCCCATGATTTACAAACTCAAGGACCAGATATATCACATTCAATTACATGTTCAACAGGGTTGCATGCGTTATTAAATGGTGTGGTTTGGTTAGAGTCTGGTATGGCTGATAAGTTTTTAATTGGTGCAAGTGAAGCCGCATTAACTGATTTTACAATAGCTCAAATGCAAGCTTTAAAAGTATATGCTAGACAAAGTCAACCGTATCCGTGTCAAGCTTTGAATTTGAATAAAAAGCAAAATACAATGGTGGTTGGTGAAGCTGCATCAGCGATGTGTTTAGAGCGGGGGTATGTGAAAAATGCATTAGCACAAATAGAAGGTGTGGGTTATGCTACAGAGGTGTTAGAGCATAATGTGTCAATATCTACAAATGCAGAGTGTTTTCAAAAATCGATGAAAATGGCTTTAGGGGATGTAGCGCTTACTGAAGTTGATGCAATAGTTATGCATGCGCCAGGAACTATAAGAGGCGATCTTTCAGAAGTTAATGCTATTCAAGAAGTTTTTGGAGGCCATAAACCTCTACTTACAAGTAATAAATGGAAATTAGGACACACATTTGCAAGCTCTGGCTTAATGAGTGTAGAATTAGCAATTATGATGTTGAATAAACAAGAGTTTATTCCGGTGCCATATATTGAACAAGAAAATATACAAAAACCATTGCGTAAAATAATAGTAAATGCTGTAGGTTTTGGTGGAAATGCCGTTTCAGTATTATTAACAAAATAATATGGCTATCAATATTTAATTAGTATTTTTGAAGAATTAAAAACTCGAATTTATGAGCGAAGTAAGACATAACTGGACGAAGGAAGAAATTCTAGAAATATATAACAGACCAATGATGGATTTGCTGTATGATGCAGCAAAAATTCACAGAGAGCAACATGACCCAAATGTTGTGCAAGTGTCAACATTGCTTTCAATAAAAACAGGAGGATGTTCAGAAGATTGTGGGTATTGTCCGCAAGCGGCACGTTATCATACAGATGTTGAAGGAAATGATTTAATGACTGTAAACCAAGTTAAAGCTCAGGCATTACGTGCTAAAGAAGGCGGAAGTTCTCGTGTGTGCATGGGAGCGGCTTGGCGAAATGTGAAAGACGGCCCTGAATTTGATCAAGTATTAGATATGGTGCGTACTATAAACAAGCTTGATATGGAAGTGTGCTGTACTTTAGGTATGGTTACAGAAAATCAAGCACAACGTTTGGCTGAAGCAGGGTTGTATGCTTATAATCATAATTTAGATTCTTCAGAAGAGTATTATAAAGAGGTAATATCTACTAGAGGTTATCAAGATAGATTAGATACTATTGATAATGTACGTAAAACAAATGTGACCGTATGTTCAGGAGGAATTATTGGTATGGGAGAAAATATTGAAGATAGAGCAGGGATGCTAGTGGCTTTGTCAACATTAAACCCACAGCCAGAATCTACGCCTATAAATGCGTTAGTAGCTGTTGAAGGAACACCATTAGAAGATCAAAAACCAGTTGAAATTTGGGATATGATAAGAATGGTAGCCACTACCAGAATTGTGTTGCCTGAAACTCAAGTGCGTTTATCTGCCGGAAGAACTCAAATGAGTAGAGAAGGGCAAGCCATGTGTTTCTTTGCTGGAGCAAACTCTATTTTTGCCGGAGATAAATTATTAACTACACCTAACCCTGATGTAGATGAGGATATGAAAATGTTCAAATCGTTGGGCTTAAATCCACAGAAACCATTTACTAAAAAGGTACAACCTCAAACTGTTGAAGCCAAAGATTCTCAATTTGAAGCTTTAGGAGAAAAGCCAAAATGGACTAGACCTGAGCATAAAATTGACAGAAATGAAGCTGCAAAAGCTAAAGGGAAATTAGTAAAATAGTATAGTAATGAAAAAACAACTTTTAATAATAGCCTTAGTTTGTGTGTCATTTGTTAACGCACAAGTATTTAGTGGTAAGGGGGATCAAAAGGTACAAGTTGGAGCAAATTTTCAAGAATACGCTAGAGGGGTTAATGCTAGTTTTGATTATGGTTTGGGAGAAAACATCTCTGTAGGACTATCAAGTTCTTATATATTAGGTATTAAAAATGGTGTAAAAGCAGATTTTGAATACAAGTTTGATTTAAAAGCACGTTTTAATGCTAATATAGGTAATGTGTTAAATATAAGTGATAAACTAGATGTGTATCCAGGTTTACATTTAGGATTAAAGAATTTTGGCGGACATTTAGGAGCACGTTATTTCTTTACAGATGGCTTTGGGGTATATTCTGAATTAAACACTCCTCTGGCAAAATATGGTTCTGAAGATGATGGTTTTGAAAAGTTGCATAATCAGTTTTCTGTAAATATTGGAGCGGCATTCAATCTATAACGCAAAATTATAATAAGTGTAATACAAAGGAGTTAATTATGGAATTAACTCCTTTGTCTTTTCATACACTAAATGTGATTCCCAACCTCTGTACAGTAGATAATCAGTAAGTTTTTTGCGTTTTTTATATGTGTCATTCTCTTTTATAGTGTTAAGTTTTTTTAATGAAATTTCATCTAATTTAGAAAGATAATCTTCTTCTGAGAACTCTTGTAAAGCTGTTTTTATGTTGTAAGAGGATATTTCTCGAAATTTTAATTCCCTAGTGATTCGTTGTTTTCCCCAATGTTTGATGTTGAATTTCCCTCGTGCGAAGCTTTTTGCAAAACGTTCTTCATTTAAAAAATTGTGTTCAATTAAATGTGAAATGATATCATCTATAGCTATTGGGATCATATTCATGCTCTTAAGTTTAGTTGTAGCCTCTTTATGACACCGGTCTTGATACACACAAAAATGTTCAAGTTTTCGTTTGGCCTCAGTAATTGTATATGTTTGATGTTTCAAAAGATGAGTTTTCTAATGTAAAGTTATGGTTAAGAGTGTGATATGTTGATAATTATTTTTTAAAATAAGATTTAAAAACTGTATATTCGCTGCGGTTTTACGAATACACACACATCTAAAATATGAAAAAAATAGCTTTTTTGCTACTCTTTGTTAGTGGCTTTTTATCTGCGCAAGTAGGGATTAATACAACCTCGCCTAGTCCAGCTTCTGTATTGCACTTAGAATCTTTAAATGGTTCAAATACTCACGGTGGGTTTATGCCTCCAGTTGTAGACCAAGCAGGAAGAGATTCTATCAATGCTGCAATAACTGCTGCAGATGACGGTATGATGATTTATTATTCTGATGGAACAACACGTTGTGTCCAATTTTATAACGCTCAAGATGGCGTATGGGTAGATTTTTATTGCATGCCAATACCAGCGCCACCGTCTTTAACTTATTATCAAGATTTTGAAATTGTTCCCAATACACCAACTTTAACGTTCACTGGGGGCTTTGGCTCTACATCTACGGGTAATGGCTCTTTTCCAAATAGTCCAATGTATTCTGAAGGAACACAAGGCTACGTGGTCAGTAATTCGGATTCTACAATTTCGTTTAATCCAATAACAACTGTAGGTTTTGTTAACACTAGTTTGTCTTTTGATTTAGCCTCTTTTGCTGATACATCTGGTAATGGTGCAGATGGGTCGGATGTAGTTGAAGTGTTAGTTAGTACAGATAATGCTACTTGGTCTTCTGAGGTAACTGTCAATGGAAATAATAATGCTAAATGGGATTTTTCGGGAACTGCTGTTGCATCTGCAAGTTATGATGGTGATAATACACCAACAAATTATGCGCCAACATCTGGCGGTAATTTAACTGGAGCAAATGCGTATTCTAAAGTAACCTTATCAAACTTACCTTCTGTGCCAACATTGTATCTTCAAATTAGAATGAGAAATACTGATACTAATGAAAATTGGGTAATAGACAACGTAATATTAAGTTTAAACTAAAATAGGTATGAGAAACATTGTATTTATTTTACTGATAATAACAAGTGTGTCTTTTGCACAGGTAGGTGTTAGAACAGTAACGCCAAGTTCTGCTGCTGTATTACATCTTGAAGCTGCTAATTACAACAGTACTAAAGTTGGTGGGTTTATAATGCCAATTGTCACTCAGGCAGAAGAAGATGCTATCCCAGTAGACACGTCTACATTAAGAGATGATGGTTTAATGGTGTTTGTCAGTGATGCAAGTATCAACAAATGGTGTTGGGATATTTATGATGCTGAACAAGATGTTTGGCGAAGTATGAAATGTAACACGCCTGTTGCGGCAGTTTGTGATACACAGATTTATTTAGAAGATTTTTCTTCTTATGTAAATGAGACAGGGATTAAAGAAGGTTCCAATAATGGAGATTACCCCGGGGGAGTTACTTGGACGTTAGTTGATATCTTAGGTGGTATTACAACAGGTGACCATGCAATGGTTGTAGGTGGGGCTTTTGAGTTAAATGATACAAATGGACCAATATCATTTACAACTGAAGCGGTCGATATAAGTGGTTTTGCAACAGTCTGTTTTTCTGTTGATATTGATGGAAGAGGTGTTTTGGAGTATGATGAAGGAATTCATGGTTCTGATGATACAAATAATAATAATGATTATGTTAATGTAGAGTATTCTGTTGATAATGGTGCTACTTGGAATATGCTGATTGATTATAACGGAAACGGTTCAGTAAACCATACTTTAACAGCGAACCCTACTCCTGGTTCTGATACATTTCCTGATGATACTGTTTCGGTATCCGGTTTATCAGGTACTTTTTTGTTGATTAGAATTACAAGTCAAAATTGGGCAGGGAATGAATTCTTTGCTTATGATAATATATTAGTTGAAGGTGGTAATTAGTATCACTTCAGTATAAAGCAAAAAAAAGCCACTCATTTGAGTGGCTTTTTTTGTTTAATTCTTTTTCCTTTATCATTATAAAAATGATATTCTAGGTATGTGTAAGCATCTCTAGGTAATATTTTAATCCATTTTTTATGTTCTAAAAACCATTTAGAACGTATAGATGGAAATCCTTGTTTTAAGAATGCCGCTATAAAAGGGTGCACGTTAAGTGTTACTTTTTTAGGGTTCTTGCTTAGTATTCTGTCTAAATCAGAAGTGATTTTTTGTATCAATACAATCGGTGCTTCAACTTCTGCTCCGTTTGTGCCATTAGGATTTTTCTCTAATGTTTTGATATTCATTTCTGGTCTAACACGTTGTCGAGTTATTTGTATCAATCCAAACTTACTTGGTGGTAATATTTTATGTTTTGCTTTATCGCTTTCCATTTCATCTTTTAAATGATGAAATAGTTTTTTCCTGTTTTCAGGACTTGACATGTCGATAAAGTCAACAACTATAATTCCTCCCATATCTCTTAGTCTCAATTGTCTTGCAACCTCAGTTGCTGCAATAATATTAACTTCAAGAGCTGTGTCTTCTTGGCTTTTGGATTTGTTAGAACGGTTACCACTGTTTACATCAATAACGTGTAACGCTTCTGTGTGTTCAATAACTAAATAAGTTCCTTTACTAGAGGAAACTGTTTGTCCAAAAGATGATTTAATCTGACGTTCTACTCCATATTTTTCAAAAATAGGCACATCAGAATTATGTAACTTGACAATAGATTCTTTCTTCGGTGCAATACGTTGCACTGTTTCTTTAATTTCACCATAAAGTGTTTTATCATCAACGTGTATTGCTGAAAATGAATCATTAAACACATCTCTTAGTATAGATGATGCTTTGTCCATTTCACTTAATACTGCTGATGGTACTTCTGCTTTATGAAGTTTTTTGCACATTGCTGTCCATTTGGCCAACAAATTTTGCATGTCTTTGTCCAGTTCGGCTACTTTTTTGCCTTCCGCTACGGTACGAACTATAACACCAAAACCTTTCGGTTTAATGCTGTGAACTAATTTCTTTAAACGACTCTTTTCGGCTTTATCTTCAATTTTTTGAGAGATAGAGACACGATCAGAAAAAGGTACTAATACGATGAATCGCCCAGCTATTGATAGCTCTGAACTCAATCGAGGCCCTTTTGTTGAAATTGGTTCTTTTACAATTTGTACTAAAATAGATTGATTAGATTTTAAGGCGTCATTAACGCTTCCATCTTTGTCAATCTCTTTTTCAAACGGGAAATTTTGTAGACTAAAATCTTTTAATTTACCTGTGCTTACACTTTTTACGAACTTTAATAAAGAAGGTACTTTAGGGCCTAAGTCATGATAATGTAAAAAGGCATCTTTTTCATAGCCAACATTTACAAAAGCAGCATTAAGTCCGGGAACAGTTTTTCTAATTTTAGCAAGAAAAATATCTCCTACGTTAAATTGGTCTCCACTGTTGTCTTCTTTATGCAATTCGATTAATCTTCCATCTTTTAATAAGGCAAAATCAACTTTCGAGGAACCGGATCTAAT